>JANYLG010000201.1 GCA_025363775.1 Acidobacteriota bacterium
TCAGTACCGACTCGTCTGCGTCAGTTCCGACCCCTCGCGGGGCTGAAGCCCCGCGCCACACCGACACCCGTTGCTCGGCGCCGATCTGCGTCAGCTCCGACTCGTCTGCGTTAGTACCGACTCGTCTGCGTCAGTACCGACTCGTCTGCGTCAGCCCCGACTCCTCTGCGTCAGCTCCGACTCCTCTGCGTCAGCTCCGACTCGTCGTCGTCAGTCCCGACTCCTCTGCGTCAGCTCCGACTCCTCTGCGTCAGCCCCGACTCCTCTGCGTCAGCTCCGACTCCTCTGCGTCAGCTCCGACTCCTCTGCGTCAGCTCCGACTCCTCTGCGTCAGCTCCGACTCCTCTGCGTCAGCTCCGACTCGTCGTCGTGAGTCCCGACTCCTCTGCGTCAGCCCCGACCCTTCGTCGTCAGCACCGACTATTAGGTTCTTCCCTCCAGGAACGCCCGCAGCTTGCGGCTGCGCGAGGGATGGCGCAGCTTCCGGAGCGCCTTCGCCTCGATCTGCCGGATGCGTTCGCGGGTGACGGCGAAGTTCTGGCCGACCTCCTCGAGGGTGTGCTCGCTGCCGTCGCCCACACCGAAACGCATCTTGATCACCTTTTCCTCGCGGGGCGTCAGTGTCTTGAGGACGGCCTCGGTCTGCTCGCGCAGGTTCAGGCTGATCACCGCGTCGGCGGGAGACACGACGCCGCGGTCCTCGATGAAGTCGCCAAGGTGGCTGTCTTCCTCTTCTCCGATCGGCGTTTCGAGAGAAATCGGTTCCTGCGCGATCTTGAGCACCTTGCGGACCTTCGACACCGGGATGTCCATCCGCTTGGCAATTTCTTCCGAGGTCGGCTCACGCCCGAGTTCCTGCACGAGCGACCGCGAGGTCCGGATCAACTTGTTGATCGTCTCGATCATGTGGACCGGGATGCGGATGGTCCGCGCCTGATCCGCGATTGCCCGCGTGATGGCCTGGCGAATCCACCACGTCGCGTAGGTCGAGAACTTGTAGCCGCGCCGGTACTCGAACTTGTCCACGGCCTTCATCAGGCCGATGTTGCCTTCCTGGATCAGGTCCAGGAACTGCAGGCCGCGGTTCGTGTACTTCTTCGCGATCGAGACCACCAGCCGCAGGTTGGCTTCGACCAGTTCCTTTTTGGCCTGCTCGGCCAGGGTCTCGCCGCGGCGGATTGTGTCGAGCGTGCGTCTGAGCCGGTCCGGCGTCTCGTGGAGTTCGTCCGCCTGCCGATTGACCTCGGCTTTGGCCTCCTTCTGCCGCTGGGCGGTCGCCTTCCGGTCGTCCTCCTTGAGCTTCGCTTTCTTGTTCTTCGGGTTCAGCAACCGCTCGAGGTTGTCCACCTCGCGCTGCATCCGCTGGACGCGCTCCACCGAGTCCTTGATGTCCTCGATGAGGCGTCGCTTGATCGACTCGGTGAATGCGATCGCCCGGATCAGCTGCGACACGGCGATGCGCCCGCGCAGCGCTTTCCAGCGCGCGCGGCGATACTTCTTCTTGTCTTTCTTGGGCGTGGCCGCGAGCTTCTCGACACACTTGTCGTACGACTGCCGCGCCTTTCGGACGGCCTCGATCTGGCGCGACACTTGGCCCGTCCGCTCCTCGATGCGCTCGTCGGTGACCTCCTCGTCGTTGAAGATCACCAGTTCGCGGATGGTGCGCTCGCCCGCCTTCAGGCGCTCGCCCATCTCGATCACCTTGCGCGCGACGGTCGGCGTGCGCGAGATCGACTTGATGACGGACAGCTTCCCACGCTCGATCCGTTTGGCGATCGCGACCTCGCCCTCGCGGGTGAGCAGCGGCACGGTACCCATTTCCCGCAGGTACATGCGGACCGGGTCGTTCGTTTTGTCGAGCGCGCCCGGCGTCAGGTCGAGCTCGAGTTCGTCGGCCCCTTCCTGCTTGTCTTCCCGGTACTTTTGCTCAGAGTCGACGACCTCAATCCCGGCCGTGCCGAACGTATTGAATAGGTCGTCAAGCTCGTCCGGCGAGGTGATGTCCGACCGCAGGAGGTCGTTCACTTCGTCGTAGAGCAGGTAGCCTTTCTCCTTGCCGATGGAGATCAGCTGCCGTACCTCGTCGTATTTATCCTCGATCGACAAGGGCAGTCCTCCTCGAAAACATGATGTCTACGCTGGCCGACAGTTACGCAATCCGCAGCCGGTTGATTTCCCGGCTCAGTTCGACTTTCCGTTGCCCCAGAACTTCCATCCGTTCGCCGATCTCGCCGCTCGACTGCAGCTGCTCGATCTCCCGCTGCATGCCCGCGCGCTCCCGCTCGTAGCGCAGCAACCGCAATTGCGCCGCCGACTCGGCCGCCGGAACCGGCCGGACCGACTCGGCCGCCATCCCGGTGACGAGGCGCGCCTCCTCGGTATTTAGACGCGCGAGCAGCGCCGAAGGTACGTCCTCAGTCCCGCTTTCGTGCAGGCCCTGCGCTATTTCCAGGATCCTGCGCGTCAGTAACGTCTCGAAATCGTCCGGGACGAGGCCGGCCAGCGCCTCCCGAGCCCCGTCGTCATCGTGGAACAGGGCCCAGATCAGCCCCCGTTCCGCCGGTCTGATCTGGCCGAAGCTCGGCAGTTCCCGGGTCGTCAACGTCGGCCGGCGATCGACGGCCGCCTTACGGATCTCGGCGCGAACGACATCTTCCGTAATTCTCGCCTTGTGCGCGAGCCGGTCGGCGAACTGGTCGCGGCCGGCCGCGTCCGGAATCTGCGCGGCGACCGGCAACATCCGGTTCAGGAACTCGCGCCGGACCTCGTCACTGCCGAAATCGCGCCCCTCCGCCGCCCGGTCGATCAGGTACTCCAAGTACGGACGCGACGCCTTGAGCCGTTCCATGTACGCGCCGGCGCCCTGCTTCCGGATGAACCCGTCGGGGTCGTCCCCCGGCGGCAGCAGCGCCACGTTCACCAGGAATCCCTCCTGGACGAGCAGCAGCGACGATCGCTCCGCCGCGCCCTGGCCCGCGGCGTCCGGATCGTAGCTGAGGACCACCTTCGCGGCAAACCGATGCAACAGGTGGGCCTGCTGCACGCTCAGCGCCGTACCGCACGAGGCGACAACAGCCAGGACGCCAGCCTGCAGTGCCTGCGCGAAGTCGAAATACCCTTCGACCAGCACCGCGTACCCCACGCGCCGGATGTCGCCCTTCGTGACGTGCAGCCCGTAGAGCGTACGGCTCTTCGAGTAAATCGGCGTTTCCGGCGAGTTCAGGTACTTCGGCTGCTGTTCCGCCTCCATCGCGCGTCCGCCGAACGCGACGACCGACCCGCTGTCACGGCAGATCGGGATCATCAACCGTCCCTTGAACCGGTCTATCGCCTGCCCGTCCTCGCGCTGCAGCACCAGGCCGCTCTTCACGAGGAGCGGCAGGTCGAATCCCTGCTGCAGCAGCCACGTCTTGAGCGCGTCGCGTGACGGGAGCGCGTAGCCGAGTCCGAGCCTGTCGATCGTCTCGCGGCTGATCCCGCGCGCCGCCAGTTGCTGCCGTCCCCGGGTCCCGGCCGGCGAGGCAAGGTGCTCGCGGAACCTCGCCTCGGCCGCCTCGTGGATCTTCAGGAGCGTTTCGCGCTCGACGCTGTCGGTGTCGTTCGAGCCGGTTGCCTCCGGCACCGTCATGCCAAACTTGTGCGCGATCAGCCGCACCGCATCCTGGAACCCGACCTTCTCCTGCAGTTCGACGAACTTGAAGACGTCGCCGCCCGTCTGGCACCCGAAACAGTAGAAGAAGCCCTTGTCCGGATTGACCTGGAACGACGGCGTCTTCTCCCCGTGGAACGGGCACAGCCCTTTCCACATCGATCCCGACTTCTTCAACGGCACGTAATCCTGCACCACCTGGACGATGTCCGCCCGGGTGCGCAGGTCGTCGATGAAGGTCTGGGGGAGCAGGCCCACCCTACTCCTTCAACTCCACCACGGTGACGCCGCCGCCGCCACGCTCCGGCGGCGCGTGCTGGTACCCGGCCACGAGCGGGTGGTTCTTCAGGTACTCGGTGATCGCCCGTCGCAGCTGCCCGGTGCCGTACCCGTGGATCACGCGAACCGTCCGCTGTTCGGCCAGCAGCGTGTCATCGAGGAACCGCTCGGTCCGCGCCAGCGCCTCTTCCACCGTGCACCCGATGACGTTCAGGTCGCCAATGACGCCGTCGCCCCTGGGCTGGAGCTGGACGTTGACGCTCACGCGGCCGGCGCCCTTCTCGCCCGCCGACCCGCTCTTCGAGACGAGCCGGAGGTCGGCCACGCGCGCGCGCAGCCGTTTGCCGTGGATGTCGATCTCGGCGTCGTCGCCATGCAGCAGCGCGAGTGTGCCTTCGAGACCCAGCCCGGCCACGGTCACGCGGTCGCCGATCGCGGGGCGACCTTCGACGGTGACGGGCGGCTCCAGACGAGGGGGCTCGCCGCCGTGGAACCGCGCCGCGGCTTCGTCGATGGCCTGCCGCGCTTCGACGCGCGCCGATCCGGCATCGCCCGTCGAGATGGGCGGGCCGCTGAAGGTGCGCTTCGACAGCCGCCGTTCGGCCTCCGCGGTCATGTCGGACGCTTTCTTCTTGAGATCGTCGATGACCTTGTCGATCTCACGCCGCGCATCGCGAAGCCGCTCGTCCAGTCGGTCCTCGGTCTTGCGCCGGAACGTCTCCTCACGCTGGCGGAGCCCCTCTTCGCGCAGCATCAGGCGCGTCTCGGACTCGCCGACCGTCTGGCGCTCGCGCGCGACCAGCCGGCGCTCGTGCTCCAGGTCGTGAAGGCTCTGGTCGATCCTGGCCAGGTGCTCGGCGAGTTGCGCGTCACGGGCGCTCAGGTTCTGACGGGCCCGGGCGAGGACCGTGGCGCCCAGGCCCAGCCGGCCGGCAATTTCGAGCGCCAGGCTGCGACCGGGCGACCCGTAGACCAGGCGATAGCTCGGAGCAAACGACACGGGGTCGAAGCCGAAGGCCGCCACCGTCACGCCGGGAGTCGTCGTCGCATACGTCTTGACCGCGTCGCTGTGGCTGGTGCAGATGACGACCGCTCCCCGATTCCTGAAGTGGTCCACGACCGCCGTGGCCAGCGCGCCGCCTTCGGCCGGATCCGTGCCAGACCCCAGCTCGTCGAACAGCACCAGCGCCGGCAAGGCCAGCATCCGCTCCATCGAGACGAAGTTGGAGACGTGCCAGGAGAAGGTGCTCAGATTCGCCGCGATCGACTGCTCGTCGCCGATGTCGGCGAACACGCCGCGGAACACCGGGAGGCGCGAGCCTGGGGCGGCCGGGATGTGCAGGCCAGCCTGCGCCATCAGCGCCAGGAGCCCTGTGGTCTTGAGCGCAACCGTCTTGCCGCCCGTGTTCGGGCCCGTGATGACGAGGACCGTGGCCGGCGGCGCGACGAGAATATCCACCGGCACCGGTTCCGCCGGTTGTTCGTGAGCGTCCTGGCGCTCGCCTCCCTCGTCCGCATCGTTCGCCGAAGTGGCCGATGCCGCGGCAAGGCGCTCGGTGACCGCGCGGATCAGGAGCGGGTGGCGCGCCGAGTGCAGCTCGAGCCCCCCGTCATTCGACATCACCGGTTCGACGCCGCCGACCAGGCGCGAGAATCGTGCCTTGGCCTGCACGACATCGAGTTCCGTGGCCGATTCGACCGTCCGCTGGAAGTCGCCGGCGCGGCGGCGGAACGCGTCGGTCAGCGCCAGCAGGATGCGCCGGATTTCGGCGGCTTCCTGTTCTTCCAGGGCCACCACGTCGTTGTTGATCTCGACGGTGCTGAGCGGCTCGAGGTACAGGCTTGCCCCGCTCGCCGAACTGCCGTGGATGATGCCCGGGATGGCCGACCGGTGCTCGGCGCGCACGACGAGGACGTAGCGCCCGTTGCGATCGGTGACGACCTGGTCCTGGAGGTAACGGGAGGTGTCCCGTCCCCGCAAGTACGACTCGAGCGTGTTCCGAAGACGGGCGCGCTGCTTGCGGAGGCGGTCACGGATCGCGCGAAGCTCGCCACTCGCGTGATCGTTGACGTCGCCACTGCCGTCGATCTTCTCGCGGATGTCGCCCACTTCCGACTTGAACGACGACCCCATCTCGACCAGCGACGCCAGATACACGTAGCTGCCCGCGGCCCGCCGGACCGCGGCGCGGGTCTGCTCGAGCGAGTCGAGGAAGTCGGCAAGACCCAGCAGCCGGAGCGGTTCGAGCGGGCGCCCCTCCACGGCCAGCGCAGACAGGCTGGTGTCGATGTCGGACGAGGCCTGGAGCGGGAAAAGACCGCCGTCAGCCAGGTAGCGCGTCCCCTCGCTGGTCGCCCCGAGCCACTGCGCAACGCGTCGCGGGTCGGACTGCGGGCGCAATGACGCCAGCCGGTCGCGGCCGAGGGGCGTCGCGGCGAAACTGCCCACCGCCTCGACGATCCGGTGAAACTCCAGGGCTTGCTGCGCAGCTCGCTGCATATCGGGATTGGAGACCGGGCTCAGGAAGGCACAGACTACACGTCCGTCGGCCCACCGCACAAGCGGAGGCAACCTCCTAGACTACCACAGGCATGGTCGACAGGGGATGACAATTGACGACCTCCGGAAATCACTCCCGGAGTGGGTTTTCTCATGTGGTGTGGTCGGCACCGGCGCCGCAGGTCGCGATCCAGCCGTCGCAAGCCAACTGGTCGTGTTGAGCCTACAGGTGATTGATCAGGCTGGCAATGGTGGCGGCCCCGAACCCATTGTCGATGTTCACCACCGAGACCCCTCCGGCACAACTGTTGAGCATGCCGAGGAGCGCGGCGATCCCCCCGAAGCTGGCGCCGTAGCCGATGCTCGTCGGCACCGCGATGATCGGGACCCTCACCAACCCTCCGATCACGCTCGGCAGCGCCCCCTCCATCCCGGCCGCGACGATGATCACGCGCGCCGCAGTGAGGCGATCGTGCGCGCTCAGCAGGCGGTGCAACCCGGCCACGCCGACATCGAAGAGCCGCTCCGTCTGGTTCCCCATCAGCTCGGCCGTCACCACCGCTTCTTCAGCCACCGGCAGGTCTGCCGTGCCCGCGGCGACCACCAGCACGGTTCCCTTGCCGGGCACGATGTCCTGTTGCTGCAATGTGATAGCTCGGGCGACCGGGTGGAAGACGCCGGCCGGCACCTCGGCCAGAACCGCGGCGTAGGCCGTCTCGTCGGTCCGCGTCACCAGCAGCGAATGCCCCCTGGCTACGATCCGGGAGGCAATGGCCGCGATGTGGGCCGGGGTTTTGCCTGTACCCAGGATGACCTCGGGAAAACCCTGTCGGAGGACTCGGTGATGATCTATCCGGGCGAACCCGATGTCCTCGTAGGGAAGTTCCCGGAGGTAGTCGAGGAGGCGCTGCTCGGCCTCGCCGGCTGGCAACGTGCCCGAGGACACCTGCTCGAGGATGTCGCGAAGGGGCGGCAGATTCATGGGCGGCTCCGGGGCGAGACGACGGGTTGACTTGTCATGACTCGGCTGTATAATTGAGCGTTTGTTGACCAACCAAGAGATACTGACTATATGACGCCCACTGAAACCCTCATCCTCGGGGCGTATTTTTTCATCCTGAGCATCCTCGCCCTCTACGGTTGGCACCGCTACTTCCTTGTGTATCTTTACATGAAGCACAAGGGCGACAAAGTCGCGACGCCGGTCGTGCCGGAGACATGGCCCGCGGTCACAGTGCAGTTGCCGCTGTACAACGAGATGTATGTCGTGGACCGCCTCGTCGAGGCGGTGTGCCGGATGGACTACCCGAAGGATCGCCTCGAAATCCAGGTCCTCGACGATTCCAACGACGAGACCCAGGACATCGCCCGTCTCGCCGTGCAGCGCTACGCGGCGCAGGGCTTCGACATCAAGTACATTCACCGCGACGATCGCCTCGGCTACAAGGCCGGGGCGCTCGAGGCGGCGCTGAAGGTGGCGACCGGCCGCTTCGTTGCGATCTTCGATGCCGACTTCGTGCCGTCCGCCGATTTCCTGAAACGCACGGTGCCGTACTTCGCGGAACCGCGCGTGGCGATGGTGCAGGCGCGCTGGACGCACTTGAACCAGGATTTCTCGCTGCTCACGAAGGTGCAGTCGATTCTGCTCGACGCCCACTTCGTCCTCGAGCACGGCGGACGCAACCGCTCCGGCCGGTTCTTCAATTTCAACGGTACCGCCGGTATCTGGCGGCCTGAAGCCATCGCGGATGGCGGCGGCTGGCAGCACGATACCCTGACCGAGGATCTCGATCTGAGCTACCGCACCCAACTCAAGGGCTGGCAGTTCGTCTTCCTCCCCGACCTCGAGGCCCCTGCGGAAGTGCCCGTCGAGATGAACGGGTTCAAGTCGCAACAGCATCGCTGGGCGAAGGGGTCGATCCAGACCTGCCTGAAGCTGCTGCCGGACATCCTCCGCTCGAACGCGTCGTTCGAAGTGAAGGTCGAGGCGTTCATGCACCTGACGGCCAACTTCAACTACCTGTTGATGACCGCCCTGTGCCTGCTGATCTTCCCGTCGATGGTGATCCGGTACAACATGGGTTGGTACGAGATGCTGTTCATCGACGTGCCGCTCTTCTTCGCCGCCACCGCCTCGGTCGCCAACTTCTACATCGTCTCCCAGCGCGAGCTGTATCCGCTCGACTGGAAGTCGCGGCTGAAGTACCTGCCGTTCCTGATGTCGATTGGCATCGGGTTGTCGGTGAACAACACGCGCGCGGTCATCGAGGCCTTGCTCGGCAAGCAGAGCGAGTTCGCCCGCACGCCGAAGTACGGCGTGGTGCAGCGCGAGACCGACGAGTGGCAGACCAAGAAGTATCGCCAGTCGGTGGCGATCCAGCCGCTGGTTGAGCTGATGCTCGGCCTGTATTTCACCTGGACGGTGTTCTACGCGCTCGCGAATGGCATCTACGGCACGGTACCCTTCCTGATGCTCTTTCAGGTCGGCTTCCTCTACACCGGCGTCCTGTCGGTGGTGCAGCAGTACGCGGGCGAGAGCGTGGTGCTCAAGACAGAGGTGGCGAAGTAACGGGACCAGGGTTCGGGAGCCGA
>JANYLG010000012.1 GCA_025363775.1 Acidobacteriota bacterium
CGCGGCGCGATGGGCGGCGGGCAGCCGGCCGCCCAGCCGACGGGTCCGCGCTTCAACATCGTCCTCAACGACCCCTCGGCCTACGGTGGCAACGTCGCGCTCATCGACGTGGCGACGAAACTGCTGGGGGTCGGCCGGATCGAGATCCCAGGCCGCGGCGACGGCACCTGGTTCACGGCAAACGAAGTGACCGAGCGCGGGCGCGCGGCGATAGCGGAATTCGAGAAAGCCGGTGTGATCCCTGTCGTGAAGAACCCGTCGGCCCGGCTGTTCGACAGCATGCTCGACGCCAGCAAGAAGTCCTTCGTCGTGGACGGCATGGCCGAACTGCCCGATGCCGTGCTGGCGAAGAAGATCAACGAGAAGAACGCGCTGCTGACGGTCGAGTTCGATGCCACCGCACCGGCCGCCGTCGCCAGCAAGCTCATCGAGCTCAAGAAGCTGATTGGCGACTCGGACAACCTGCTGCTGGTGAATGGCCCGCACGCCGTCGCTCCGGTCGAGCCGGTCGGCCTGCGGCCGCTGCAGAGGAAGATCGACGAGGCGAAACAGCAGATGTACCTCGCGCTCATCAAGGGGGGATGGACCAAGGACGAGATCTACTCGATGGTGGGTGTCAATCCGCCGCGACCATCTGGAGAGCCGCTGCAGATGCCGCCCCCTGCGCCAAGCCGGTTCAGCGGCAACTTGCGGAAACTCGGATAGGACCCGGGGTCCGCCGCGTCCTGGCCGTGAGGTGACGCCCCAGGCCGAATACAGCATCAGGGATCTTGTTTCCGTGGTCCTGCAGGCCGATCCTGCGTCGCTTCGCCCGCCCGTAGCCCGGGTAGTCGTTCCACTTCTCCGCCTGCACCCGGTGCAGGCTCTCGCGGGCCTGAAGGCCCGCGCCACACCCTGGCCCGCGGCACCGGCAGGTGTGGGGTGGGGCTTCAGCCCCGCCGTCGGCTCACAACCCGTGCTCGGTCCGCGATAGGATCTCGCGCTGGATGTCGGGACTGAGCAGCACGAAGTAATCCGAATAGCCGGCGACCCGGACCATGAGATTGCGGTGCTGTTCGGGATGGCCATCGCGTCCAGAAGCACGTCGCGATCGACGATGTTGAACTGGACATGGTGGCCGCCCTGATCGAAGTAGCCGCGGATCAGCGCCGCCAGTTTCCGAAGGTCCTCCGTCGTCCGGAGGCACTCAGGGTTGATCCGCATGTTCAGGAGCGTGCCGTTCGTGCGCGCGTGATCGAGCTTGGCCACCGACGCCGCGGCCGCCGTCGGCCCTCGGCGGTCGTGCCCCTGCACGGCCGACACACCCTCGGACAGTGGCGTGCCCGCGCGGCGCCCGTCCGGCGTCGCTCCGGTCATCTCGCCCAGAGAGATGTGAGAGGTCGTGGGGAGCAGGTCCACCCAGTAGCGGGCGCCCTGCACGTCGGTGTGGGCTTCGACCTCGTCGCAGAAGATCCGCTGCGTCAGCGCGGCCAGCGCATCGGCCTCGTCGTCGTCGTTGCCGTAGTGCGGGGTCTTGTTGACCAGCGCCTCACGGAGCACTTCGCAGCCCTCCCAGTTGCGGTCGAGCGCGTCCACCAGTTGCGCCATCGTCACCGTCCGCCGTTCGAACACGTGCGTCCGGATCGCGGAGAGCGCGTCGGCGACCGTCCCGACGGCGACCCCTGACATGGTGGCGATCTTGTAGCGGGCGCCGCCCGCGTGCCAGTCGAGCGAGCGCTCGATGCAGTCGTCGATCACCGCCGAGGTGAACGGGACCGGGCAGTGCGTCGCGTAGATGTTGCGGACGATGTTGTCGTAGGCGACTTTCTCGTCCACGAAGTGCGCCACCTGGGCGCGATAGGCGACCAGCACCTGCTCGAAGCTCTCGAAGCGACGGGGATCGCCCGTCGCGGGGCCAAGACGCTCGCCGGTCAGCCGATCGAGGCCATCGTTCAACGCCAGCTCGAGGCACTTGGCCAGGTTGAAATACCCGCTCGACGCCATCCGGTCCTTGCCGTCGCAGAAGCCGGCGACGCAGCCGTTCAGGCTGCTCGCGCGGGCGTCCTCGAGCGTCTTGCCGCGGTTGACCATGCCCAGCACCAGCACGTCGCTGTTGAACATGGCGGGCATCCCGAGACCGAGACGAAGCAACTCGCAACACCGCAGCAGGAACCGAGAGGAGGATCTCGAACTGATTTGCGCCGACAGCCCCGGCTGCGGGAGCCGGGTGTGGTCCAGCGCCGTGAGGCACATGAAGGAGAGTGGGTTGGTTGCGTCCTGGCCGTCGCGCATCAGCCCGCCGATATTCAGGTTCTGGAACTCGGGGTACGAGCTGCTCGTCTGCGCTTCGCCCGAGTCCTTGGCGAGCGTGATCTCGTCGAACTTGACCCACATCAGGTCGAGGAGTTCCTGTGCCTGATCCTGCGAGAGTTCACCGGAGTCGATGGAGTGCCGGTAGAACGGATAGAGATACTGGTCGAATCGGCCGGGACCGAAGGCGTGGCCGTCAGTTTCGAGGTTCAGGACGAGGTGCGTGAACCACATCGCCTGCAGCGCCTCGTGAAAGGTCCGCGCGGGCAGCGCCGGAACGCGCTCGCAGACCGCGGCCATCTTTCGCAGCTCGTCGCGACGAGCCGCGTCTGGTTCGCGGGCCGCCATCTCGCGGGCGGCGGCGGCGTGTCGGAGGGCGAACGCGACGACCGCGTCACAGGCCAATAGCACCGATTCGAGAAACTGCCGGCGGGCGATGTCGGCCGGATCGGAGGATGGGATCGCGTCGAGCACGCGGTGCGCGTCCGCCCGGATGAGGTCGAACCCCTTCGACAGGACCTTGCTGTAGCCGGCGTTGATGTGGCCGATCGTGCGTGAGCGGAAGTAGTGGTAGAGCACGCCTCGCTCGTCGGCGCGCCACATCCGCTGCGGCACCGCGTCCATGAGCCGGTCGGCCACCTGTCGGCCTCGCCAGTGCGGAAAGACCTCCCCGCGCAGGATTCGCTTGGTCTCGTCGTCCACGCAGAACGGGGTGTTGGAACGGGTGGCCAGCCGGTCGAGGTCGCGCTCGACCCAGGCGCAGTTGATCTCCGGGAACACCGGTGACCCGCGCGGCTTGCGCGTCTTCGTGCCGATGATGACCTCGCCGTCCTGCACGGCGACATGGTGCTCCTCGAGGATTCGCGCGATCATCTTCCCGCGGCGGAGGACGAGTGGCTCCCCCTGCGTCTCACGGTCACTGCGCGTGACCGACAGCGCGCGGTCGGCGAAGAGCTCAGGCACGGCGCCAACGTTGCGCGCGACCCCCGCCAGCACCCTCGGGGAGGCGCCGGACGTCGGGTGAACCAGCGAGTCGGGTACGAAGCGGACGCGGACCATGCACAACGCTACTGCAGGGGGCGCGACAGATCAAGCCGACGATGCCATCCATGGCAGGCGGCCTGACGCGCCTCATCGCTGAACCGGGCTCCCAACCCAGCGAGCCCGTCTGACCTTCCCCGCGCGGCGGCCGAGCGGAAAGGGACATCTCTCTCGAGGCTGGCACGAATGCGCGGCGAACTTCTCACCCACGCTGTTCCCGGCGATAATCGCGCTAACAGCCGGAAGCAGTCGAGGCCGACACCGGTGTACGAGGGTGGTGGGCTGGTTATTCCGGTTCCGCCGTCCACCAAGACATTTGCGACGCGGCTTCGCCGGTCCCTGCAGGAATTCGAGAAGCAGCTGAAGGACACGGAGAACTTCCAAAATCATCGCCATGCTGAACGGCCGGGCGTACTCGGTGGAGCACATCGCCGTCCGCGGCTCCGAGATGGTGGTGATCGACGGCCCGGCAGAAGAAGTGAACCGCTACCGGATCATCTGTCATGTCAGCTCGCGGCAACTGATGCGGCAGGTGGAACCGAAGCAGCCCCACGAGAAGCGCGGGCGCATCGGGTTCTTGCGGCCCGCACGGTGCCCCACCACTCGGGCTGGCAGCGCCGCGGCAGCGCACAGCCCCACACCGCCAGTCACCCGCGCAGCTGATTGCGCAGCCGCGTCTGCTCCTGGGTCAAGCCGGTCCGCTCGCGACTCACCTGGCGCGCGGCTTCCACCGCCGCCGTCGGCACCCGCACCTCCCGCCACACGCCCGCCTCGCCCGTGCATACCCGCACCAGCATTCGCGCCAGCTTCCAAGGCGTCCAGGCGATCCGTCTTCGCGCGACGCGCCCGCCGACTGCCCTCCCTACCTGTCCAGCCACCCCCGAACCGCCTCCCAATCGAGGCTCTCGACGAGCTTCCGGTTGATGACGCAGCCGCTCGGGTTGGTCGCCTTGAGCGACTCGGCCGAGAGGCAGCGCGTGAACATTCCCAGCATCACGACTTGCGGGGCCGCACGCGGAAGCTTGGGGTCGAAGTAGTCCCAGTTCGGCCTCACCAGTCGCCGGCACGAAGGTGGTGCACCGGCGACGGGCCGGATTCGCGCCGCGAGGGGCGCGGCGGTCGCGTCGTAGCACGCAGCGGCTCCGCGCTGTTCGCCTGATATTGCGGCCAGCGCCGCCTCGGCTTCGCGGAACTCGCGCTCTGTCGCCGCCACCGCCTTCGCTTCCACTCCGCCGGGCGCGAGGCGAGCGCGCGTCTCCGCTTCGATCGTGCGATCCGAGTTCTCCATGTTCTTGAGGAACTCGGCACCGTTCGGCATCAGGCCGGCGGCCTTCTGCCAGCCTGCGCGCCGCGCCGCGGCGGCCGCCGGCGTCTGCCATGTCTCGAACTCCGCGAGCTGCTTGTCGTAGTTACCGCGCCGGCTCTCGAACTCGCCGCGCCGCAGCGTCACAACCGGTTCCAGCGCGGCACCGAGCGGGAACGGCACCCAGAGCGACTTCGGGTTGTTCTTGATGACGAACATGTTACCGAACCGTGGGAGTCCCGCAAAGCTGGCGCCCGTCGATGGTTCGATGAATCCTCCTGGGTCGAGCGGTCCCCACTCCGTCGGCTTTGTCGCGCTGTAGGTGATCGCCTGGATCTGGTTCACTTCGAAGTACAGCAACTCCGTCGCGATCGCTTCCTCTGGAACGGTCTTGCCGCCCTGACTGAGCTCGAACAGTGAGAACGCGCCGAACCCAAACCCACCGGCGATTGGCACGGCGCGGCCAGGCGGGTATCCGGGTGCCGTCACCGAGTAGCTGGCGACGTAGCCGTGCGTGCCGACCGCGAATCCCACGGGCTGCGCAACGACGGGCGCGCGTTTCAGGATGTGACCCAGTTCGACGAGCCGCGCCTCGAATGCCTGCAGTTCCGCGGCCGACGCGCCGAAATCGCGGCGGGCGCTCGCCGTCGCCGTGAACTGCCACGGACGCCAGCGCCCCGCGTCGTTCACGCGATACTGCACCTGCGCATCGGCAAGCGGAGACACAAGTGCGGTGACCAGGACGGCGAGCGAGATGCGGTATCGCATGAGGTCAGTATGGCTGAAGGAGCAGAATGGGCCGCGGGTTATCGCTTGGCGTTCGAGGCGCGTGCGTTTTCACCGATCCCGGTCTTGACGAGCGCTCGCACGAGCGTGACGTTGAGCGGATCGCTATCACCGCACCGAGCACGAGGCCGGCGGCGAGCGTCTGCCCGATGCGTGGCACCGCGAAGGCGACGACAGTCGCCATGGCGACAAGCCCGAGGCCGCCAACGCCAGCCACGCGGATGCGCGCCATGTTGATGACGTCGGTGGTCGAGTCGTTCTGGAATGGATCGCTGCGGTTGAGCGAACGCCGCTGCAGCCGCATGAAGACGACCGCGATGACGATGCCGCCGAGGAAGACGACCAATGTGACCGGATCCATGCGCACCCCCGGCAGCATGTTACTCCTGTTCGAGGCTCGGCCTCGGGCCCGATGACGCCGCCCCGCGGATCTCCCAGAGATCGGGAAACGCCGGCTTCGCGAGCGTCGTCGCGAGATACCTCGCGCCGGGAGATCCGCCGGTCCCCATCTTCACGCCGATCGTCCGCGCGCGCCGCATGGGGGACCTTGTTCGCGGTGGGCACGATGGCCGGCGTTGCGGTGGCGATTGCACGGAGCCGGCGGTCACGCTGGCAGCGCGTCGTGGCGGTGCTGCTCGCCATCGGGGCGTTGACGGCAGGCGTGTGGAAGGGCGCCCATCTGCAGCCGGCCGCCTCAGTCGGCGTGGCCCCCGTGTTCATGGGACCGTTGGCCGGCTTTCTGCTGATCGTCCTGTCGAGGCGGGCGTGACGCGACGCCGGTGGCTCAACCTCGCGGCACGGTATCGACAGCGTGGGAGATGTCACGCGGTCTTCCGCGGCCGGCCTCCCAGCCGACCATTCACTTGAGACGCGCGCGCCTTGCGCCGACTCCGACCAGTGCCAAGAAGGGCACCCACGCCAACGATATGAACTTTCGACCGTGGACCGTCGGTGACACGGGCTACCCGCACGTCGCTCGTCGGCGCGCTTTCCGGATGGGCCGCGAGATAGGACGCCAAGGTCTCACGAATCGCCTGTTCAGCCTTCGTACGCGTGTTTGCCGCCGCAAACACCGGCAACCCAGGAACATAGGCGCTCACCGCGCCACTCGTTTCGGTTTCAATCACAATCGGATAGTAGGTCGTCATTGAATTCCTGCCTCTCTGAGAATCCGGTTGCCCAACTGGCCCGCATCCTTCCTCGTGTGGACCGCGATCCAGATCTCCTTGCCGGTCGACGCGTGCTCAAACAGCCGGTGACTGCCCTTTCCGCTCCGCACTTCCACATAGCCCGCTGCCTCGAGCTTCCGGATCACTTCGCCCCACGTCATGAAAGGATAGTAACCTATCGCTAGGTTTATGGCAATATGAGTCGGTTTATGGGCCGTGCCTGCGGGAACTTCCATCGGCGCGGCGTGGAGACCATGCGCAGACTTGTACGCCCTGCGGTCGTGCGGCGGGAGATTGACTTCTCGGACCTTCCGGAAGCGTCAGACGAACCACTTCGCACGATGCGACGTATCGGGCGGCCGCCAATCGGTACCCACGCTCGCCCCCCCCTGTGCCAATAATGACTGATACAACCCCTGTGGTAAGCCAGGCCGAGACGACGGGCGGCGTCCGCCTGGTTGCCGCCAGATGCCGTCAGCGCGTGGCGAATCAGCTGTCGCTCGAACGCTTCCACCCTGTCCCGGAACGGCCCCTCGCCTGACGCGGTCGCCTCGCGCAGGGCGAGATCATCGAGGTTGATTTCCCGCGTCGTGTCCCGGCAGGCCGCGCGCTCCACGATCGTCTTCAACTCGCGGACGTTGCCCGGGAACGAATAGCGCTCCAGCGCCGCGAGCGCCGGCTCGTCCCACCCCTTGTCGCCGAGCGCAGGCACCTCCTTCAGGAACTCGCGCAGGAAGTGGCGCGCAAGGACGCGGACGTCGCCCTGCCGCTCACGCAAGGGCGGCACGTGCACCACCTCGAAGGCCAACCGATCGTAAAGGTCCGGGAGGAACGCGCCCTGCCTGATCGACTCGACGAGGTCGGCGTTGCTCGCCGCCAGCACCCGCGCGGTCGTTCGGAGCTCGTGCATCCCGCCGATGCGGGTGAACGTGCCGTACTCCACGACCCGCAGGATCTTCTGCTGGAACGCCGGGGGCATCCGCGAGATCTCGCCGAGGAACAGTGTGCCCCCGCTCGCCTGCTCGAAGCGCCCGTGTACCGGGCGGTCCGCGCCGGTGAACGCCCCCCGCTCGTGGCGGAACAACTCGCTCTCGAGCAGCGCTCATGGGGTCAGACCCCGCTTTGGAGGGTGCATGCTCTTCGTGCTCTTCATCCTCGTGTTCGTCGGATGCGCCTGCGTCGTCGTTCCGCTGGTGACCTTCGGGATCTGTGCAGCAAAGGACCGGAATGCCAGAGTCCGCCGGGAACGCCACCGTGGACGATTTATGCTCCTGCCGACTGACGGTGTAAGGTAATGGTTCGGAGCACGTGATGGAAGACACCGACAAGCTCGCAACCGGCAAAGCGATCATCCTCGAGATCGTCCGCGCGATGCGGTCGAATCTCGAGCCGCTGTTGTTCACGACCGTGGCCCCCAGCCGTTTCTACGTCTACCTCCACCCGGCGGATCACCAGCGGCTCGAGGGCATCATCCCCCTCATCGTCGGGCAGGCGAAGCGGGCGCTCGACGACGAGGTGAAGACCTGGAACGAGCGGGCCAAGCCGTCGCGGATCCCGCGGAAGTGGCTAGGCGGCGACGATCCTCCCAAAACGATCGACGCGCCGCCCGACGGCTGGGACATCAGGTTCGAGGCGGATTCCGACGGCGAGATGGCGCCCGGCGACATCGCCATCGCGTCGGAACTGATGCTGCCGGCCCAGACCGAGATGGAGGGATCGCAAACGCGCCGTATCACGACGATGCGCCACGGCGACCGGACGAGCACGCGGGAGCAGATCGTCCCGCCTGCCGCGCCTCCCTCACCCGCCGGAACCGTCTACGGGACGCTCACGTATGAGGATAAGCAGGGGCGGCACCGTGTGCCGATCACCACGAGCCAGCTCGTGGTCGGCCGCGGAGGCGTCGGCTACTGGGTGGACGTGAAACTCGACACCTCGCCGGACGTCTCGCGCGAGCACGTGCGGCTGCGCCGCGATGACACCTCGGGCGGGTTCTTCCTCAAGGATCTCAGCAGCCTCGGCACCACCGTGGATGGCGCGGCGGTGCCGTCGAGCGTCGAGGTGGTGGAAGGCCGGAAGCACGACAAAGGGGTCGAGGTTCCCCTGCCGGCGCGGGCGCGCATCGGGCTGGCCAACGTCATCGTCCTGGACTTCGAAGCCGGGAGCCTCCGATGACCTGGCTCTTCGAACTCCGCTATGTCTACCTCGTGCTGCTGGCCCTGGTTGCCAGCGGCCTTGTTTTCTGGGGCGTCACGCACGATGCCTAACACTGCCGCCGAGCGCGCGCCACTCCTTGCGGCGGCCGCCACCGACACGGGGCTGCGGCGGGAGAACAACGAAGATCGTTATCACTGCGATCCCGAACGCGGCCTGTTCATGGTGATCGACGGCGTGGGCGGTCAGGCGGCTGGGGAGAAGGCCGCCGAGACCGCGCTCGGCATGCTGCGCGCGAGGCTCGAGCGCGAGACCGGCGGCACCGCGGAGCGGCTGCGCGAAGCCATCACGCTCGCCAACAACGAGATCCACCGGCTGGCCCTCGGCGAGCCGGACTGGCACGGGATGGCGTGCGTGCTCACCGTGGCGGTCGTCCGCGACGGCCGGTTGGTGGTCGGGCACGTGGGGGACACGCGCCTCTACATGTTCCACGAGGGGCGAGTCCAGAAGATCACCCACGACCACTCGCCCGTCGGCGAGCGCGAAGACCGGGGCGAACTCGACGAGCGCGATGCGATGCGCCACCCCCGGCGCAACGAGATCTTCAGGGACGTCGGGTCCGAGCCGCACAATCCGACCGACGCGCAGTTCATCGAGATCCTCGACCTGCCGTTCGAGGACGACAGCGCCATCCTGCTCTGCAGCGACGGCCTCAGCGATCTCGTCGCGTCCCCCACGCTGGCCGACATGGTCTACCTCTACGCGGGGGACCCGCGGGAGATGGTGTCGCGGTTGATCGACGAGGCCAACGACGAAGGGGGTAAGGACAACATCACGGTGGTCTTTGCCGCAGGACATCGCTTCGCGGACGCCGCGCGACTGCACCAGGGCGCCGGGCATGCGCCCAGCCCGCCAGTGGACGGATGGCGGGAAGAACCGGCGGGGAGACCGACCCGATCGCGCAGACGCCGCGTCTCCATTCCAGGCTGGCTCGCCGTCGCGGCGACGCTCGTGCTCGGCACGGCGCTCGGGCTCGGCCTGGCGTACCTGGCCTTGACCCGCGTGGACGGCGCGCCTGAATGGGCGCTCCAGGCGAACCGTCCCGACACCTGGTCGCGCACCTGGACGGTCGGCTACGATCCGGCCGCCGAGTTCACCAGCATCGAGGAGGCCCTGGTGCATGCCAGGCCGGGTGACACGATCAGCGTCGGCCCCGGCGAGTACCGCGCGCCAATCAGGATGCGCCACGGGATTTCAATCGTCAGCGCGAAGCCGCGCGAAGCGATTATCCGGCCCGCGCCCGGCGCGCAGCCGGCCACGGCCGTTCACGTACCTGCGGGGACAAGCGGCCGGTTCGCCGGTTTCAGGATCTCGGGGGACGCGGAGCACCCGTTGGGCGTCGGGATCCTGGTCCAGGACGGCTCGGTGGACATCGACGACGTCGAGGTGTCCGGTGCGATGCACGCGGGTATCGTGTTCGAGAACGGATCGCGGGCGGCGCTGCGGGCCGGCTACATCCACGACAACCCGGGCGGTGGCGTGGTGGTCCGCTCCGGCGCGGCGCCGACGCTCGCGCACAACGTGATCGCCGCCAACGGACGGCAGAGTGGCAAGCCTCGCCCCGGAGTCGAGATCCAGGAGCCGGCAAGTCCCCTGCTGTTCGGGAATATCGTGCTCGGCAACGGCGAGGACCAGGTGGCCGGCCTGCCCGTCACACGGCGTCCGGAGGTCGCGCGTGACAACATCATCGGGCCGCCGCCGGCACCACCTCGACGCCCGTCCACCACTCGCGATCCCCGAATACCTGAGTCGTGAGTCCTGAGCTGTGAGCCCCTTCTTGCCCATGCTCGATCGGGAGTTCGGCACCTATCGCCTCATTCGGCGCCTCGGTCGAGGCGGTATGGCCGACGTCTATCTGGCAAGCGACACGTCCACGGGCAACGAGGTGGCGCTGAAACTGGTGGAGCAGAAACCCGATCGTGATTCCCGCGAGGTATGCGAGGCGGAGCGGCGCGGGGCCGCGCTCCAGCAGCAGTTCAGCCGGGTGGACGATCACGTCCCGAAGGTCCACGCCTACGGCGCGGCCGAGGGGTACTTCTACATCGACATGGAGTACGTCGATGGCGAGGACCTCGCCGAGCGTATTGCCCGCGGCCCGATCGAACCGACCGCGGCCGCGTGGATTGCGGCTGAACTCTGCGACTTTCTGCAGAAGGCCCACGAGTTCGACGCAACGGTCGACGACACGAAACTGCGGGGAATCATCCACGCCGACGTCAAGCCGAAAAATGTCCGGATGAATGTCGCGGGGCAGGTGAAGGTCCTGGACTTCGGCATCGCCAAGGGTCTCGCGCTCAGCCGCAAGCTGACGCGCAACGACTTTGGGAGTCTCGCCTATCTCTCGCCCGAGCGGCTCGACAGCGGCGAAGTGGATGTGCACGTGGATTTCTGGTCGGTGGGCGTGCTGCTCTACGAGATGCTCGCCGGCGCGCCGCCGTTCGAGGCCGACAGCAACTCCAGGCTGGAAGCGCTCATCAGGCGCCGCGAGCCGCCTCCGCTCCTGCCCGCGAGTTGCCCGCCGGCGCTTGCCAGAATCGTGCTGAAGATGCTGTCGGGCGATCGTCGCCGGCGCTACCAGTCGGCCGCCGACGCGCAGACAGACCTGAACGCGTTCCGGGCGGGCGGGGAAACGCGGGCGGACCGCGAGTGGCTGGCCGAATCCGACGGCGAGGCCACGCGGCGGACCGTAGAGGCGCCATCGGACGGGGTTCAGGGCGACAGCGAGGCAACTCGGCGCACGATGCCTCCACCGCTGCCGGGCACGCCGAATGGGCCGGTGCCCTCGTCGGCCGTCGCGGCCGCTCCGCCCGCCACGCGATCCGCGGCCGTGCGAGGTCCCGTGGCCAGGGTACGTCGCTGGGCCGCGGTGGCCGCAATCCTGGCCGGCATTGGCGTCGTCGGGAACGAGGCGATCGTCTGGAGCGCGGCGAAGGAGATTCGCGTGAACCTGGCGACCGGCCAGAGCACCGAGATCCAGGGGATCTGGGATAGGTATCAGGACCTCTCTCATCGCAGCCTGCTCGGGATCGGCCTGCTCGGCGTCCGCGCGCCGCTCAAGGAGCGGCTGGTCGCACAGGCGGACCGCGTCATCGCCGACTATCGCCAGGACGAGCCGGCCGTGCGCGAATCCCAGTGGCGAAACGCCGCCACCTGGCTGACTGACGCGCTGCACCTGGATCCGGGTGACCGGACCGCCGCGGCGCGCCTGCGGTACTGCGAGGGACAACTGCAGCGGATCACCGGCGAGGCGCGCAAACGCAAGAAGCAGTCGGCCACCGAACCGCTGCACGACGCCGTCATGCGGTTCGAAGAAGCCGCCCGCCTGGACACTCGCTGGCCCGACCCGTATCTCGGCCTGGCACGCACGTATATCTACGGCGTTGAAGACCTCGACAAGGCGATTGCCGCGACGCAGGAAGCTGAGCGTCGCGGCTACCGGCCTGGCAACCGCGAGCTCGTGCAACTGGCGGACGGCTACTGGAACAGGGCCGAGCGCATGCGGCGCGAGGCCGCGACCGTGAAGGGGCTCGAGCAGGAGCGTGCCTGCCTGGAGAAGGCGGCAGGCGACTACAGGCAGGCGGTCGAGATCTACGGAAGGGCGATCGGGTTCGGTGAAGCGAGCGCCGCGATGCGACAGGCGCAAGCGCGGCTCGACGAGGTGCAGAAGCGCCTCGAGAGCTTGTCGCCGATGGACTAGCAGGCTGCTAGACATCTTCCCGAGTATCGAGGAGCGAGCGTCGATGCGCATCATCCACAGCACAGCGGCGGAACGGGCAGAGGCCGCGGCCCTCACTCGAAAGGTGAGGGGACGCCAGGTCGAGCTGGTCGGCCTGCTCGCAGCGTCACTTCTCACGATCGTCGGGCTGTGGCTCGTCTCGAGCGCCCGGGCGGTCAGCCTGCAGGACGCGGCCCAGGCGATGGCGGCCGGACGGATCCTCGACCTCAACCGCGTGGATCGCGCCGAACAACTGCTGCCTCTGCTCGAAGGGATTGTCGGCGACACCGGCGAGCGGCGGTTCGTGGCCGACCGACTGGCCGCGTGGATCAACACCCCGGATGGCTCGGGCAGTGCCCGGCGACGCATCCTGGGTGTCAATGCGCTCGGCACCATCACGATCACCGAGAGCGACCTGCCGGCCAAGCGGAGGATGACGTCGTTCCGCGACCGGTTCGCGGAGCGCCGCGATCAGCTCGCCTCCAACCAGAATGCCACCGAGGTCCGAATCCCGCTGCTCACCTCGTCCCAGCTCCTGGCGCTGCGGCGCGGGCTGGTGGTCCGCAGCCCGGCCGACTTCCGCCAGGGCCTGTTCTGGGCCTCAGGCCTCTGCCTGGGGGCGTTCTACGTGGCGCACGCGTGGCTGCGCTTCCTGAAATCGACCGGAGACCGGTTGCTGCTGCCGATCATCCATGTGCTCTGCGGCGTTGGTCTCGTGATGATGATCAGCCTGCGGGATCCCCTGCGCGACCCGACGCTGTTCGTGCGTTTCGCCCAGGGCACCGCGGCCGGCTGCCTCGTCCTCGCCGCCGTCTCGGCGCTCGACTTTCAGCGCTCGGTGATCCGCCGGCTCTCCTACGTCCCATTGCTCGGCTCGGTGCTGCTGTCGCTGCTGCTCATCGCCTTTGGCAGCGGCCCTGGCACGAGCGACGCGAAGGTGAACCTGATGGGCGTGCAGCCGGTCGAGGCGATCCGGGTGCTCGTCGTGCTGTTCCTTGCGGGCTACTTCGCGAACCGGTGGGAGGTCTTGCGGTCGCTGAAAGAACCGCGAATGGCGGCGGCTCGGCTCGGCCTCGATCTGCCTCGTCTCGACTACCTCCTGCCCGTCGTCATCGGCATGGGCCTCGTGCTGCTGTTCTTCTTCCTGCAGAAGGACCTTGGCCCCGCGATGGTGCTCGCGTGCGTGTTCCTCGCGCTCTACGGCGTCGCGCGCGGCCGCACGACGATGGTCGCTCTCGGCCTGCTGGTGCTCGTCGGCGGCTTTGCCGCGGGCTATGCCATCGGCTACCCGCACACCGTGGTGCAGCGCGTGCAGATGTGGTGGTCGCCATGGGACAACCCGGTTCGGGGCGGCGACCAAATTGCGCACGCCCTGTGGGCGCTCGCCACCGGCGCGGGGACCGGCACGGGCATCGGGCTTGGGGACCCGCGCGTCGTGCCCGCCGGACACACCGATCTCATTCTGGCGGCGGTGGGCGAGGAAACGGGGCTGGTCGGCCTGCTCGCCATCTTCGCGCTGAACGCGGTGCTCGGCTATCGGGCTCTGCGCATCGCGCTTCGGGCGCCGGGCGACTACACGCTCTTCCTCTCGCTCGGCCTGACGCTCGGCATCTTCCTGCAGTTGCTCTTGATCTCGGCCGGGCTCCTCGGCCTCATGCCGCTCACCGGGGTGACCACTCCGTTCCTGAGCTACGGCCGGTCGTCGATGCTCGCCAACTTCTTCGCGTTCGGCGTGCTCGTCGCCGTGAGTCACAGGTCCCCGGGGGGACACGAGAACGAGGAGTTCGCCCGCCCGGTGCGGTGGGTCGGCGTGGCGCTGGCGGTCGGGCTCGTCCTCGTCGTCGGGCGAATCACGTTCCTCCAGGCCATCGCGGCGGATCGCACGCTGGCGGCCACCGCGCTGACCGTCCAAGCGGACGGGATCCGGCGCTTCGAGTACAACCCGCGCCTGATGGTCGCCGCCCAGCAGATCGTGCGCGGCACGATCAGCGATCGACACGGCATCCCGCTGGCGACCAGCCGCGTGGCCGACCTGCACGCACACGCCGCAGCGTTGTCCGCGCTCGGCATCTCGCCGACCGACGTCTGCCCGCAGACGGGGACGCGCTGCTACCCGTTCGGCGGGCACACGTTTCACCTGCTCGGTGACTGGCGAAGCCAGGTGAACTGGGCTGCAGCCAATACCTCGTTCATCGAACGGGACAGCGACAGCCGCCTCCGCGGGTACGACGACCACGCCCGCGTCGTCGAGGTGGCAGACCCTCAGACCGGACGCACCACGAAGGTGATCCGCCGGGATCTGATTGAGCTCGTACCGCTCTTGCGCTACCGCTATCGCCCGGACCACGAGTCGGTGAAGCGCTTGCTGGATCGGCCGCGTGACGTGCGCCTGTCGATCGACATCCGGCTGCAGCTCGAGGTGGCGTCACTGTTGAAGGCGGGCGTCGATCGCGCCGGACAGAAGCAAGGCGCGGCGGTCGTGCTCTCGCAAGCCGGAGACCTCCTGGCCTCGGTGAGCTACCCGTGGCCGGTGGTACCGCCCGGACTGGCTGTCAAGCTCGCGACCGACACCACCACGGACGACCCGGACGCCCGCCTGCTCGACCGCGCCCGATACGGTCTGTACCCGCCAGGGTCGAGCTTCAAGCTCGTCACCGCCACCGCGGCGCTGCGGAAGGACCCACGGCTCGCCGAGCAGACGTTCACCTGCGAACGACTGCCCGATGGCCGCGTCGGCAAGCAGTTGCCCGGCTGGGCGCGGCCGATCCGTGACGATCCGGCGGACAAGACGCCGCACGGCCGGCTCTCGATGGCACGCGGGCTCATCGTGTCGTGCAACGCCTACTTTGCCCAGCTCGGCCTGCACATCGGCGCGCCGGCGCTCCAGGAAGCCGCGTCGCTGTTCGAGATCTCCATGAGCCAGCCTGAGTCAGCCAAGCACGTGCGCGACACACTGCCGTTCGCGGCATACGGCCAGGGCCAGGTTCTGGCCACCCCCTTCAAGATGGCGCGCGTCGCCGCCACGCTGGCCGCCGATGGCGCGATGCCACAGGGACGCTGGGTGATCGACGAGACGAATCGCAGGACCGACGCGCCGCGGCCCGTCCTGACTCCGGCGCTCGCGAGAAGCCTGTCGGCCACGATGAGGCGCGCGGTGCTCGAGGGAACGGGCCGCAGCGTCAAGGGCGTGGAGCCCCCGATTGCGGGGAAGACGGGCACCGCCGAGATTCAGGACGCGGCTGCTCACTCCTGGTTCGTGGGATTCGCGCCGTTCGGGCCGGCGGGAGCCGCGCCGTCAGACACGGGGTCGAGCGGCGTGACGCGCATCGCCTTCGCGGTCCTGGTGGAACATGGCGGCTACGGCGGAGCGGTCGCTGCCCCCATCGCCGGCAACATCGTCACCGCAGCGCGGAATTTGGGAATCGTCCGGTAGGGGCGGCCGGACAGTCACCCCTGCACGCAAGGGACAGACATGGGCATCCTCGATCACCTGCAGAAGCTCGAGAAGCGGCTCGAGAAACTGGCCGAGCGATCGGACGTTCCGCTCGAGCCGATCGAGATCAGGAGGGCTGCGCTCGACGAGATCGACGACCTCGTCGAACCGGCTGGCCGATCGCGACGCGTCTTCCCCTTCACCCGAATCACGGTGGAAGTGATAGCGGCCCACGCGACACAGCGGGCCACCATGGAGGCGGTCCTGGGCGAGAGCAGCGACTTTGGGACGGCCATTTCGGAGCGGTTGGAATCCTCAGGGTGCCGGAAGCCGCACCTCGACGTCCGCCTGAAGCTCGTAAAGCGGGCCGGCCGCGAGTGGGCGGCAGGCCGCGTCTTTCGTGTGCTGTGCGAGCACGTCGAGCCGGAGACATCGTCATCGGCGGCCCCGGTGGCGGCGCCGGGACGGGCGGTCGGACGGGCGCAACTGGTCGTCATCAGAGGGGAGACGACGCGCAAGAGGTACTCTCTGACCGCGGAGCGGACGAATGTGGGGCGCCTCACCGAAGTCGTGGACAAGGACAAGCGCGTGGTGCGGCGGAACCAGGTCGCGTTCTCCGAGCGTGACGACGGCATCAACCAGACCGTGTCGCGCGCCCACGCGCACCTGGCGATCGCGCCGACCGGCGAGTACCGCCTGTTCGACGATCACAGTTCCTGCGGCACCCGCATCTTCCGCGCCGGCCGAACCATCTCGCTGCCAAGCGGCAGCCCGCGCGGGACGAAGCTGCAGCCGGGCGACGAGATCTACTTCGGCCAGGCGTGCGTTCGATTCGAGGTCAAACAGGGGTAGACGACTATGGCAGATCGTCTCGAGTGGGAGAGCCTCCTGACGTCGATCGTCCACGAACTCCCGCAGCCGGTCGAGCAGGACGCCGTGCGCGACGGATCGGTGGTGCTCGTCGGCGGTGACCCCGGCGAGGTGGTTGTCCGCCTGACGCGGTCGATCGCCATCGTGTCGGAGTACGCGGTGGAGTGGCACGGCCCGCACGACCCGACCGTCCGCCCGATCACATTCGGCACCGTCCACTGGCGTCGCATGCCCGAAGTCCACGCGATCCTGGCGATTCAGACGCTCATCCGTGCAACGCGCGAGTCCCGGCGATCCCGGTACCGGACCTGCCGTTACTGCGAAATCGCTGTTCCCCCCGAGTCGCTCCGCGACGAGGAGACCTGCCAGGCGTGCGCGCAGCGGCATCTGGGCGCGGTGTACTAAGTCCTTCGATGCACAAATACGGCGACGTATTTGTGCCCTCAGGACTCAGTGCTGAGCGAGCACAGCTGGCCACGAGCGCCGAGAACCGATCGTGGCCGTAATTGCGAGTCGAAGTACTAAGGAGGCACGCAGATGATGTGGCGCGGGTGGGGTTTCGTGATGCTCCTGTTCACGGTGTCACAGGCGCTGGCGGCG
>JANYLG010000034.1 GCA_025363775.1 Acidobacteriota bacterium
TTTCAGTCCGAGTTCAAAGCCTCGGTGGCCGGGTATGCCACCAGTCTTCTCCGGGCGGCCGGCGATGTCTTCGGCGGCGTGTTCGGGTCCGCAAGCGCCGGCACCTACGAGATTCAGCGCGCCATCCAGGGCCCGGCGCACGACACGGCCTTCCGCGAGTGCGTCGAGGAGACGAAGCCCCATTTCCGGCAGTGCTCGAAGTGCGCAAAATGGGTGTGCCTGACCTCCTGCTGGAACCAGGCGCGAAGCCTGTGCTACGAGTGTGCGCCCGACGTCGAGACCGAGATTGCCGTGGCGCAGGCGCAGTCCACCGCCCAGCAGATCCACGAGAAGATCGCCCAGCAGGACATGACCAAGCACCTCGATCTGACGAGCGAGGCCTCCGCGCTGTGCCCGGCCTGCGGCGCGCGGACCGAAGGCGCCAAGTTCTGTCCCGAGTGCGGCAAGCCGCTTCGGCCGAAGAACGAGTGCCCGCGCTGCGGCACGACGATGGAGTCCAAGGCGAAGTTCTGCCCCGAGTGCGGTCAGAAGGCCGGGTAGCTCCCCCCAGAAAGCGATATCCTCCATGCCGTCATTCTCGGGCCGGTTCGAATACCTGGCGTCCGGGCGGGGCGCCGTTCAGTCCGGGCCGTGCGAGCTCTCGTTCGACGAGGAGACCGTCACCATCGTCTCCGCGGGGCCGCCGATGGCGTTCGACCTCGGCGACATCGACGTGTTCCAGCCCGGCGACTACGAGATCCGGCTGTCGCTCTGGACGGGCCACGCCATCAGGCTGACACATTTCGCCAAGGCCTTCCAGGACCTCGAGCGCCAGTTGCGCGACGCGTACCGCGATCGCCTCGTGAAGTGCCTCCTCGTGAGCGACCTGGACGAGGTGGCGCGGTTCACCGGCCAGGTGGACCTGGCGTCAGCCGACCGCCGATGTTCGGGTCTCGCAGAAATCCGTCTCTACGAGAGCAACCTGGCCGTCCTCCCCGACGCGGCCGTCGGCTTCCAGTGGCGGCTCGCCGATATCGACGGGGTGGAGTTCGACGAACGCAACTATGCCGTCGTGTTCGTCCAGGGCGGAGAACGCCTGACGGTGGGACGACTGGCCAAGCGAACGGGTGAACTCGCGGACCGCGTCCGCTCCCGAATCACAGCGCTCAACCAACGCACGGCCCGGACGCTTCGCGCGCTGTTTCCGTTTCTCTCTCCGGAGCAGTTCCCGCAAGTGGCCGCGCTGATGCGAGAGGGAAGGAGCGCCCCAATCGCCCGGCTGCGGTCCATTCACCATCTCATCGACTCGGTGCTGATGGACAAGGTCGTGGACGCGGCGTTGGAGCCGTACGTGAAGACGCTCATGGCCCGCTCGACGGCGGAGGGCTGGTATGCCGGATTCAAGGTCATCAGGCAAGAAGCTGCGGACGCCGACGCCGAGGGCCTCGAGGTTCTGTACTGGTTCTTCTTTCCGATCGCGGCGGGCGGGGGAGCGCCCACGCATCTGGCTTGGGAAGCCACGTCGCGCGGCGGCCGCGCGACCTATGTCTTCCGTCTCGACGCGGGGCAGTCGATCGAGGCAACCGTTGCCGAGATCGACCGGGGGCTGGCCTCCCTGAATTTCCGCCGCGAGCCGATCTACCTGGACGACCGCACGCTGGAATCGGAACTTCGATATCGCCACTACGCGATCGCGCAGCGGAAGGTGCCCGAACTCGGTCGCGTGCGCCGGGCCTTCGTCGGCCGCGCCATCCATACCTCAACGGACTCGTGGACCAAGCAGTTCGACGCGTTGTTGTCGCGATAACGACGGGTACGAGAGCCGAGGGCCGCCCGTCAGGAACGGCCCTCGGTAGCATGCCTGGTCGTCCGTCCGCTGGACCGACTCGCCTACATCAGGATCTCGACCTTGGCCTTTGCCTTCAGCGTCTCGACGTAGGCCGCCGTCTTCTCCTGCGTCTTGCGCTGCTTGATGAACTGCTCGATCTGCGGTTTGACTTCCTGGAGCGGGACGGTGCGGGCGTCGCGGTGTGCGATCATCTTGATGATGTGGAAACCGAACGGTGATTCCACGACCCCGCTGAGCTGGCCGGTCTTCAGCGCGAACGCCGCTTGCTCGAAGACAGGAACCGTCTGGCCCCTGGGGACGAAGCCGAGGTCGCCGCCGTTGACCGCGCTGCCAGAATCCTGCGAATGCTGTTTGGCCAGCGCCGCGAAGTCGCCGCCCTTCTTGAGCTGCGCGAGCACGATCTGCGCTTCCGCGCGCGCCTTCTTCTTCGCTGCCTCGTCCGCGTTCTCGGGCGTCCGAATCAGGATGTGCGCCGTGTGCGCCGCTTCCGGTTCCTGGAACTTGTCGGGGTTCTTCGTGTAGAAGTCCGAGACATCGGCGTCGGTCACGGTCACGGTGGGCCCGATCTCCGAGTCGACGAGCTTCATCGCCTGGATCTGCTGCCTGATTTCGGCCTTCAGCTTGTCGGGCGTCATCTGGCGCTCGGCCAGCGCGGCCGTGAAGGCCTGCTCGTTCGGGAACTGTCCCTTGACCTGCGCCACCCGCCCGTCAATCTCCGCGTCGGGCACGGCCACCTTCTTCGCGACCGATTCCTGCGACAGCAGCCTCAGGGCGACGAGTTGATCGACCAGCTGGCGGTAAATGGCGTCGCGACGATCCGGTGGAACCGGGCCGCCAGCCTGGGCTTCGAGGCTCTTCACCGCGCGCTCGAACTCCCCGCGATCGATCGCCTTGCCGTTGACGCGGGCAATGACGTCGGGCAGGATGGCGGGCACGGGCTTCACGGCTGCCGGGGCCTGACCGGTCGCCGTTCCCGCGGGCACGGGTGTGCCGGCTGGCTTCGGCGCTTCGGCCGGGTTCTTCTTGCAGGCGACCAACAGCGCGACCGCGATCAGGGCAATAGCAATGCGAGTCTTCACAACGATACCTCTGTGTCCATCCGACACCTCGACGTGTGACGTGCGATGCTGGAGCTACCAGCGGGGTTCGCGCCGGCCACCGCCGCCGTCGAACCCGCTGCCGTCGAACCCGGCGGTGCGCTCAGGCTTCGGCCGGGCCTCGTTGACCGTCAGGGCGCGACCACCCAGGGAATACTGATCGAACTGCGTGGACGCCTTCTGCGCTTCTTCGTCTGTCGCCATCTCGACGAACGCGAAGCCGCGCGCACGGCCGGTCGCCATGTCGCGCATGACACGGACCGATTCGACCGATCCCGCCTGGCTGAACAGTTCCTGCAGCTCCGCCTCAGCAATCTGGTAAGGCAGGTTCCCGACGTACAACTTCCGACCCATGTATCTTGCTCCTTGTCTCGCTGACGCGAGTGGCCGGCCGCCGCGATGCAGCGCCGGTCGTCCTGTTGAAACGGTCGTTCGTGGTGAGGCTCAACTCTGGCTGCTCAGGTTGTCACGTCTGCGAGAGAGCGAATGAACTGGCGGGTCCGATCGGCTCGTGGCGCTCAGAAATCTGGCAGAGAGGATTGGACACTCCCAGTGAGCGTAGCAGACCGCGGCCCTTGCGCAAAGGGAAAACTCCGACCGGGCAGTAGCGTAGGGGGCGGCGCCTTGACAGGCTCCCACCGCTCCAGTACCGTCGCGCGGGTTTACGCTCCTCCCGCCGATTACCTCGTCAGCCCTCGTCCGGGTCGGTGCGATGATGAGGCAGAACGCCAGGAAAATCGACTGGGACGACCCGTCCGAAGCCGTACCGGTGTTCCTCACCGTTGTCGGGATCCCGTTGTCGTCATCGATTGCGGACGGGTTGGCGTTGGGCTTCGTCACCTACCCGGTGGTGAAACTCCTGGGTGGTCGGGGGCGTGACGTGCACTGGCTGGCGCACGTGATCGCGGTGCTGCTGGTGGCGGACTTCCTGCTGGTGCGAAATCGTCTCGGGTGATTTTCGCGAATCGAGCCCCACGAAGTTTGCTAGGATATGAGGTCGCGTGTCGAGGATTGTAGCTCTATGGAGACGATCGTTTGTCGGATAGCCGGGGAACTTGGCGTTGGGGAAGACCAGATCGAGGCCGTCCTGCGCCTGCTCAGCGAGGGAGCCACCGTGCCGTTCCTGGCGCGGTACCGGAAGGAGGCGACAGGCGGGCTCGATCGCGCGCGTCTCCGCGCCGTGGAGGATCGCCTCCAGCAGGTGAGGGAACTGGACGAACGCCGCTCGTTCATCCTGAAGACCATCGGCGAGCAGGGCCGTCTCACCCCGCAACTGCAGACGGCGGTGGCGACCGCCGAAACGCGGGCACGCCTCGAGGACCTGTATCTTCCCTTCAAGCAGAAGCGGCGCAGCCGCGCCAACCAGGCGCGTGAAGCGGGGCTCGAGCCGCTGGCCGATCTCCTGCTTGGCAATTCGAGCCTGTCGCCGGACGAGGAAGGGGAGCGGTTCGTCAACACCGAGAAGGGCATTGCCGATCGCCTCTCGGCCCTCGACGGCGCGTGTTGGATCCTCCTCGAACGCTTCTCCGACGATCCGCACCTGCTCGAATCGCTGCGCCAGTACGTCCTGGCCCACGCGCTGCTGCAGACGAAGGTTGTCGATGGGCGACAGGAGAAGGGCGCGAAGTTCGCCGAGTATTTCGCCTTCAGCGAGCCGGCTCGCGCGTTGGGGTCACACCGCGTCCTCGCCCTGTTCCGGGGGCGGAAGGAAGGCGTGCTCCGTCTCGCGCTCGTCCTGCCGGCTCCGCAAGGTGTCTCGTCCACCGCGGCGGCAGTGGCGCCTCCCGCTGCGGAGTTCGCGGAGGCTCAGGACGTCGAGACGCCGGAACCTGAGGCCGGCGTCAGTCCGACCGATCCGGTGCGGGAATCGCCGAGCGTGCCCGAACAGATGATCGCCGAGCGCTTCGGCATACGGAACGACGGCCGTCCGGCCGATACCTGGCTGCTTGACGCGGTGCGTCGAGCCTGGAAGATGAAGGTGTTTCCGTACGTGCAGGTGGAGGTCGAGGGACTCCTTCGCGAACAGGCCGAACGAGAGGCGGTTCAGAGCTACGCGCGAAGTCTTCGCGACCTGCTGATGGCGGCGCCGGCCGGTCCACGGACGGTCATGGGCGTCGACCCTGGTCTGCGGACCGGGATCAAGGCGACGGTGGTCGATCCTGCCGGCGCCGTGCTGGAATCGGCGACGCTCTTCCCTCACCAGCCGAAGAACGAATGGGAGCCGTCGGTGGAAGCGCTGGCGGACCTGATCGCCCGCCACAACGTCGAATTGGTGGGTATTGGGAACGGGACGGGTTCGCGCGAGACCGATCGACTCCTGTCGGACGTGGCCAAGCGCCGCCCGGACCTGAAGTTCAGCAAGGTGATCGTGTCGGAGGCCGGCGCATCGGCGTTTGCGTCGTCGCGTCTGGCCGCGCGTGAGCTGTCCACGCTGGACGTGCCGCTGCGCGCCGCGGTCAGCGTGGCGCATCGCCTGCAGGACCCGCTCTCCGAACTGGTCAAGATCGAGCCGAGGACCATCGGCGTCGGGCAGTACCAGCACGACGTCAATCAGGCGCACCTGTCGCGCGCGCTCGTTGCCGCCATCGAGGACTGCGTGTGCGAAGTGGGAGCGGATCTGAACACCGCCAGCCCGGCGATGCTCGGCCGCGTGGCGGGGCTGAACCACCGCCTGGCGGATAACATCGTCGCCGTTCGGACCACGATCGGCACATTCAGGACGCGCGAGGAATTGAAGCGCGTGCCTGGCGTCAGCGACCGCGTGTTCGAGCAGGCTGCAGGATTCCTGCGGGTCCACGGCGGCGACCAGCTGCTCGACACGACGCGGGTCCACCCGGAGTCGTACCCGATCGTCGAACGCATGGCGGAATCGGTTGGACGTCTGGCCGTGGAGTTGATCGGGCATGACGAGGCGCTGCAGGCAATTTCGCCAGACGCGTTCACGGACGCGTACGTCGGGCTCCCGACGATCGCCGACATCCTGTCGGAGTTGCGGGCGCCAGGGCAGGACCCGCGTCCGCCATTCCGTATCGCGGCGTTCAAGGAGGGCCTCGAGGACCTGGCGGATCTCGAGTCCGGGATGATCCTCGAGGGAGTAGTCACGAACGTGGCGGCGTTCGGCGCCTTCGTGGACATCGGCGTGCACCAGGACGGCCTCGTACACGTGTCGCGGCTAGCCGACCGGTTCGTGAAGGATCCCCACGAGGTCGTGAAGCCCGGCGATATCGTGCGGGTCAAGGTACTCGAGGTGGACCTCGAGCGAAAGCGGATTGCGCTCACGATGCGGTTCGATAAGAAGCCGGCGGCGGCGGCGGCGCCCCGGATCCAGGTGCCCAGGGCTCCGCGCGAGGCCGCGAGCGGCGTCGGAAGAAAGGCCGGCCGACAAAAGCCGATGGCGCTTCCGGCACCCGCGGCGCGGACGCCGTCGGCGGAGACCGCGATGGGGGCGGCCTTCTCCAAGCTCTTGAAGCGCACGTAATCAGCCGGCCTCCCGGGCCGGCCCCCTGTCATGGTGCGGTTCCTGCGTCTCGGCACGATCGGTCTGGCGCTCGCGGCGGCGTTCGTGCCGACCCCCGCTTCCTGGATCGAGTTCGGGTATTCCCGACGCGCCTACCTGTCGCTCCAGCGGTCTCTCACAACCTGGTCGAACGCTGTGCCCGTTGCGGTCACGGATCTGCTCATCGTCGGCGCGGTCGCCGTGGTCGCGATCGGCGCCGTGCGCTGGCTACGCGCCCGCAGGCGGGTGGGGGTGTGGCGTGCGTCGGGACACGCCGTACTCGTGGCAGGGACTGCCGCGGCGGCAATCTACCTGCTCTTTCTCGCCTTGTGGGGGCTGAACTACCGGCGGGAGCCGCTCGGAGCGCGCCTGGATTTCGATCGCGCGCGAGTGACGCCGGCGTCGGTCCTCGAACTGACGCAGCGCGTCGTCGAACACGTGAACATGCTCCATGCGAAGGCGCACGCCGAAGGCTGGCCGGCATGGGAAGACCTGCCGGCCGTCCTCGGCCCGGCGTTCGCCCGCGTGCAGCAGCAACTGGCCGACGTGCGCCCCGTGGTGCCCGGGATTCCCAAGCGTTCGCTGTTGACCTACTACTTCGAGCGCGCGGGCGTCTCCGGGATGACCGACCCGTTCGCGCTCGAGGTGGTGGTCGATCGATCGCAGCTGCCGATCGAACGCCCATTCGTCGTTGCCCATGAGTGGGCACACCTGGCGGGCTACGCCGACGAGGCCGAGGCAAATTTCATCGGCTGGCTGGTCTGCCTGCAGGGACCGCCGGCCGCCGAGTACAGTGGGAGCCTCGTGCTCCTGATGTACTTGCTCAACGCGCTGCCGTCTGCCGAACGGGCCGGGATGATCCAGGCCGTCGGGGAGGGTCCGCGGCGCGACATCATGGACATCCAGCGCAGGGCCTCGCGCGGCTGGCCCTGGCTGCAGCGGCCGGTGTGGTGGGTATACGATCGCTACCTGCGTGCGAACCGCGTCGAGCTGGGGGTGCGCAGTTACGGCGCGGCCCTCGAGCTGTTCGTGGGCACCCGGTTCGAGGCTGGCTGGGTGCCGGTGGACAGAATAGAGACGCCAGCGAAGGGTCGAGGCATGGCTCGACCGGAGAAGAGGACAGATAGGTGACCGAAGCGATCATCTTCGACATGGACGGTGTGCTGATCGATTCCGAACCAATCCATTTCGAGGCGACACGGGCGCTGCTTGCGGATCACGGTGTCGTATATGCGCCGGGCCATGACGACAACTTCTACGGCTGCACCGACCGCGAGGTGTTCGGGGCGCTGAGCGCACGCTACGGCCTGCAGGCGGCCGAAGCGGAGATGGCGGCCTCGTGGATCGATCGTGTCGTCGAGTTGCTCGCGGGCCCGCTGGAGCCGATGGCGGGCGTGCCGGGTGTCCTGCACGCGTTGCGTGCGAGCGGCGTCCGCCTTGCGCTCGCCTCCTCGTCCGCGCCGGCGATCATCGCAGCCACGCTGGCAGGCCTTAGGCTGTCGGACGCGTTCGAGCTGACCGTGTCGGGCCACGAAGTCGCCCACGGAAAGCCAGCCCCGGATATCTTCGTCGTGGCGGCGCGCCGCC
>JANYLG010000035.1 GCA_025363775.1 Acidobacteriota bacterium
CGGCCGCGTAGCCGCCGGTCCCGGACGTCACACCCGGGGCCAGCAGCGCCAGCGAGCTGAAATCGCGCTCGAGGACGGGCAGGTCGTCAATCTGTTCCTTCTTGATGACGGTGGCGATGGCACTTCGCGTCGATTCCACCAGCGCCGTCTCGCCGACGACGGTTACCGTCTCCTCGACCGTCCCGAGCTTCAGCTTAAAGTCCAGACCAATCTCCTGCCCCACCTGAAGCACCAAACCGGTGCGGCGCTCGGTGCCAAATCCGGAAAGCTCGACGCTGACCTCATACTGCCCGGCGGGGAGGTTCGACAGGTAGTACTGCCCCAGTTGGTCCGTCACGCCCACCTTGGTCGTGTTGGTAGCCACGTGGCGTGCCGTGACAGTGGCGCCGGGGATCACCGCGCCCTGCTGGTCCGTCACCTTGCCCCGCATGGCGGCCAGCGTCACCTGGGCGTCCACAGTACGCGCCAGCAGCAAGAGGCACACAAGCGCTGCGAGCGCATGAGCGATACGTCTGTTCATGGGATCTCCGTATGAGGATGAGAACGTTGCGGCGGAGGGTTGTACGAAGCGCATCTTGGACCGCTGGGGTTCGAGCTGCACGTCGTCAACCAGATGGTAAGAATGCACAGGGAGTGACTCACCAGGTTCTCTGCGAGTCGACTTTCCGAGTGACCTTCTCGGTGGTCCGCACCCCCGAGTTCAGGAACCTCTTCATCAGGTCGAGCGCCTGGCAAACGAGGCGGAGAGGCCCCCGCGCCATTGTCGCCGAAATGATACCACGTCTCGATCGCGCCACCGCGCTGGCCTGTGCGTACACGATCGGGCCCCCGTGGATGATGCCGACGCGCACCTGGCGTGCATGACCAGCGAGGGCATGCGCACGAGCCGCGCGCACGACGACGTCATCACAGAAGAAGGGCCGAACCGCCGCAGGGGTCGGTCACGTCGGACACGCCGACGACCTTCCCGCCCCGGACGAAGACACGCGCCACGCGCGCTGCCAGCGACGTCGTGACCTCGTAGTTGATGGTGCCCGCCAGACGCGCCACCTCCTCGGCGGGAATCCGCGCGGCCCCCTGGCTGCCAATCAGGACGACTTCGTCGTCGGTCCGGACGTCGGGAACAGCGTCCACGTCGACCACGAACTGATCCATGCAGACCCGCCCCAGAATGCGCGCCCGCTGTCCGTGGATCAGCACGCTGCCCGTGTTCGAGAGCACACGGTGATAGCCGTCGCCGTAGCCGGCCGGAATCAGAGCCACCCGCATCGGACGGGTCGTCACGAATGTACGGCCGTAGCTGATGCCGGAGCCCGAGGGCAGTTCACGCACCCGGCTCACGCGGCTCTTGAGCGTGAGCGCCGGGCGAAGGTCGAGTGTGGGCGCCCAGTGGTCCGACGGGGCCAGACCGTACATGGCGATGCCTGGACGCACGGCGTCGAAGTGCGCCTCGGGCAGTCTCAGCATGGCTGCCGAGTTGGCGACGTGGCGCAGCGGGACGTGCACGCCCGCGCGCTCGAGAATCGCCAGCAGCCGGCCGAACGCCTCGATCTGGACGCCGGCGCAGGCCCGATCCTCGGCGTCGGCTGTCGCGAGGTGGGTGTAGAGGCCCTCGAGTCGCACGCCGCAGAGCGAACCGACGTAGCGAACGAAGTCTTCGACCTCGCCGGGCAGAAGTCCGTACCGCCCCAGGCCGGTGTCCACCTTCACGTGGACGGGCACCACCCGCCCGGCGCGCACCGCCTCGGCCGCGATCGCGTCAGCGCACTCGCGCGAGATGGGACTCGGCGTCAGGTCGTACCCGACGATGCTCGCGGCGCCGGAAGGCGGCGTGTACCCCATCACCAGTATGGGCGCGGTGATGCCCGCGCGGCGAAGTTGAATGCCTTCACTCGTGCGGTGGACGGCCAGGCGTGTCGCCCCGGCTTCCAACGCCGTCTGTGCCACCGGTACCGCGCCGTGACCGTAGGCGTTGGCCTTCACGACCGCGATCACCTCGACGGCGTCGCCCACGTGCCGCGTGAACGCGCGCACGTTGTGCGCGATCGCGTCGAGGTCGATCTCGGCCCACGTGACGATCTCTTCCAGCATGCCTCTCCCGTTGGTCGCGGTCAGTCGGCCTCGGCCGGGCCCGAATCGACCCGCCCCGGACAGTCGATCCGGATGGAACGACGGTCGCCGCCCAAGTCAGAGAGCCGGACGCGGATCGCACCGGCCGGCGGCCGCAGCAACCGCTCCGCCCACTCCACGACCACGACGCCGTCCGTCGCGAGGTCGTCGAGCCCCAGTTCGTCGATCTCCGCCCCTTCGAGCCGGTAGAGATCGACGTGGAACATCGTGACGCGCGAGCCAGCGTACGGCTGCACCAGCGCGAAGGTGGGGCTGCTGACTTCGTCTGGATCGATCCCGAGCGCCGGCGCCATGCCGCGCACGAACGCTGTCTTGCCGGCCCCGAGATCCCCGTAGAGCAGCACGATCGAGCCGGGGCGCAGCATAGTCGCCAACTCGGCGGCCACGCGCGCGGTCTCCTCCTCCGACTCCACGGTGAGTCGTTGTCGCTCAACCATGCGGGGACCAAGGCTCACCGGCCGCCCCGGGCCGGCCCGGTCAGCGCCAGGATGGCGTCGCCAATATGCTCGACCAGATCGCCCGCCGTCATCGCCACCTCGCCTCTCGCACCCGCCGCAAGATCCCCGGCCGCGCCGTGGACGAAGACGGCCAGCTTGGAAGCCGCCTCAGCGTCGGGCACCTGGGCCAGCCACGCAGCGACCGTGCCGGTGAGCACGTCACCCGTCCCGCCGGTCGCCATACCCGGGTTGCCCGACGTGTTGACGAACAGCTTGCCGCCAGGAGTCGCCACGATGGTTCGGTGCCCCTTGAGCACGACGTAGAGACGCTGCCGCGTCGCCAGTTCGGTCGCCGCGGCCAGCCGATCGGCCTGCACCTGCTCGGTTCGGACGCCGAGCAACCGGGCCATCTCGCCGGGGTGAGGTGTGACGATGATGTCGTGGCCATCCCGCCCCACCAGACGGTCGGGATCCGAGGCGAAGGCGTTCAGGGCGTCGGCGTCCAGCACCATCGGGGCCGTCGCCTGCTCGACCAGGGCGCGCACGAAGGCGCGCACATCGTCGCCGCCGCCAAGTCCCGGGCCGACGGCCAGGACGTCGTGCGGTTCTGCCAGCACTTCTGCAGCGGCCCGTGCCGCGACCATCCCGGCGGCCGATTCGCTGAGTGGCACGGTCATGTACTCGGCGCAGAGACCAGCCACGACCGGCTGGCAACCAGACGGCGTCGCGACGGTCACCAGGCCTGCGCCTGAGCGCAACGCGCCCGCCGCCGCGAGATAGGCGGCCCCGGTCTTGCCGCGCGAGCCCGCGACGATCAGCACGTGACCGAACGATCCCTTGTGGGACTCGCGCGGGCGCGGCACGATGAGCGCCCGGACAGTCTGGCCGTCGATCAGCTCGATGCGCGGCCCGTCCACCGACTCGATGACTTCGAGGGGGATCCCGATGTCGGCGATGACCACCTCGCCCGCGCGCGAGAGCGCCGGCGGCAGGGCCAGCGGCAGTTTCAGCGCCGCCATGGTGACCGTCAACGCCGCGTGCACCGACGGCCCGATGAGTTCCGGCGTGTCGGCCGACATGCCGCTCGGCACGTCGACCGACACGATGGGAACCGACATCGCGTTCAGGTCGGCGACGACCCTTTCGTGGATTCCAGTCAGAGGCGTCGTAAGCCCCGTCCCGAACAGCGCGTCGATGACGAGTCCCGCCTCGGCCAGGCACCGGAGGTGCCGTTCCCATGCCGCGCCGTCCGCGATCGCCAGGACCGGGACGCCGAGCCGGCCCAGGATCGCCAGGTTGGTGGCGGCATCCCCCTTCACGTCCGCCGGGTCGCCGATGAGCACGACGGTGACGCCGGCTGAGCGCGGCAGGATCGTCCGCGCGATGACGAAGCCGTCGCCGCCGTTGTTCCCCCGGCCCGAGATCACGACAACGCGCCGGGTGGCGAGGTCGGAGAACCGCCGTTCGATCGCGGCGACGACCTGGCGGCCTGCGTTCTCCATGAGCACGATCGACGGGATGCCGATCTCCTGAATCGTTCTCCGGTCGGCCTCCCGCATCTGGCGCGCATTGAGCACTCGCATACGAGTTGGGATTCTCTTCTCCGCGAGCGATACTGTCAACCGCGCAGGTGGGCCGGCCACCGCCGGTTCACGGTCCTTGCCTCAACCGGTCGATGGCGGGTACGCTAGTTGAACAATGGCACTCCCCGCTTTCCTGCTCGCGCCCGGGCAGGTGTTCGTACCGGGTATCCTCGGCGGCCTCGGCCCGCTCGCCCACGTCCAATTCGAGCGGGAAATTCTGGCGCGCGGCGAGCGACACGGAGCCCGGTCCGACCGTGACCACCCGGTGTGGCTGGTCGCCAACGCCACGTCCACTCCCGATCGCTCCGCGGCTCTCTTGAAGAACGGACCGAGCCCCGCGCCGCACCTGGCGGCTTTCACGCGGGGACTCGAGCGCGCCGGCGCCGATGCGATCTTCGTCGTCTGCAACACTGCGCACGCCTATCACGCCGAGGTCCAGCGCGCGCTGACGATCCCGTGGGTCCACCTGATGGACATTGTCGCGGCTTGGCTGCGGGCCTCATACCCGGCCGGGACCGGTGTCGGGATCCTCGCGACCGACGCGACGCTCCACACGCGCCTCTATCATCGCGCGCTCGAGGCTCACGGGTTGGTCACCGTGGCGCCCGACATCGATTCGGAACCCCAACGACACGTCTTGTCAGCGATCTTCGATGCATCGATCGGCATCAAGGCGACCGGCGCGCGGGTCTCCAACGAGGCGCGCGAGCACCTCGTCTCGGCTGCCCACTGGTGCCAGACACACGGCGCCACGGTCATCGTGCCCGCATGCACGGAGGTGTCGGTCGGCCTGAACGCGGAGATCTTCCAGGCCGCCCCGATCGTCGATCCGCTCATGGTCGCGGCCGACACGTTGCTGGATATCGCCTACGGCCGGCGGCACCCGTCAGAGTTCCTCGTCAGCGACGGGCCCTCCTAACCGGCCCTGAGAAACAAAGGGCCGGAGCGGCATCCAGCCGACCCGGCCCTCAATTCCCTAACCCCTGGATCCCTCGTCCCTGCCTTATCCCACCGGCCTTGTCCACTTGAGGATAGGCTTGCGCGCCGCGGTGGCTTCGTCGAACCGGCTGCGCCGTGTCGTCACCGGCGCCTTCTTCAGCAGGTCCGGGTTGGTCCGGGCCTCCTCCGCGATCTGCAGCATCGCTTCCACGAATCGATCGAGTTCGTCCAGGCCTTCGCTCTCGGTCGGCTCGACCATCAGGGCGCCGTGCACGATCAGCGGGAAGTAGATCGTCGGCGGGTGGAACCCGAGGTCGATCAGGCGTTTCGCGATGTCGAGCGTCGTCACGCCGTATTCGTTCTGCTTGTGATCCGAGAAGATCACCTCGTGCATGTTGAGGCGGTCGTACGGCACCTCGTACTCGTCGCGCAGGCGCGCCCGCACGTAGTTGGCATTGAGCACCGCGTTCTCCGCGCTCTCCCGGATCCCCTTCGGGCCGAGCGAACGGATGTAAGCATAGGCGCGGACGATCATTCCGAAGTTACCGTGGAACGCCTTGACGCGGCCGATCGACAGCGGCCGGTCGTAATCGAGGCGCAGGCCGTCGCGAGTGGCCACCACGACCGGCGTGGGCAAGAACGGCTCGAATTCCCTGGTCGCCACCACCGGGCCCGACCCCGGCCCTCCGCCGCCGTGAGGCGTCGAGAAGGTCTTGTGCAGGTTCAGGTGCATGATGTCCACGCCGAAGTCGCCCGGCCGCGCCTTGCCGATCAACGCGTTCATGTTCGCGCCGTCGCAGTACACCAGGCCGCCCTGTTCGTGGACGATGCGCGCCGCGTCGCAGATCTCGTCCTCGAACATCCCGAGGGTGTTCGGGTTGGTGAGCATCAGCCCCGCCACCTCTGGCGTCATCGCTTCCGCCAGGGCCGAGACCGAGAGGTTGCCCCGGGCGCACGACTTGATTTCGCGCACCTCGTAGCCGCAGAAGTGGGCGCTCGCCGGGTTCGTGCCGTGGGCGGAATCCGGGATGAGCACGAGTCTCCGCGGGTGGCCATCGCGGGTGATGAGCCGCTTGCGGATCATCATGATCCCGGTCAGCTCGCCGTGCGCGCCGGCCGCCGGCTGCAGCGACACGGCCGGCAGCCCCGTGATCTCACCGAGCATGCCGGCGAGGGCGTGCATGACCGCCAGCGCGCCCTGCGCCGCCTCGTCGGGCGCCAGGGGGTGGACCTCGGCGAAGCCGCGCATCCGGGCGGCCGCCTCGTTCACCTTGGGGTTGTACTTCATCGTGCAGGAACCCAGCGGGTACATCCCCGTGTCCACGCCATAGTTCCAGGTGGACAGGCGCGTGTAGTGGCGCACGAGGCCCACTTCGGTCATTTCGGGGAATCCCGCGAGCCCGCTGCGCAGCAGCCCGTCGGGCACGGTGCCCTCGAGCGGAGCCGGCGGCACGTCGTGCGCGGGCAGCGAGTAGCCCTTGCGGCCCGGCGTGCTCAGCTCGAAGATCAACTGATCGCGATGATCGGGTGTCGTCATGAGTTCACGTGTTCCTGAATACCTACCCGGCCAGCGCTTCCGCCAGGCGATCGATTTCTTCCGCACGGTTCAACTCGGTCACGCAGACGAGCAGCGAATCGCGCAACTCGGGGTAATACCGCTCGAGCGGCAACCCGGCGATGATGCCCGAACCGAGCAGCCGCTTCTGAACCGCCGCCGCGTCGCCGAGTCCGCCGATGACGAATTCGTTGAAGAACGGCGCCGCGAACCGCAGGGTGATACCCGCCTTCGCGCCCGCCTTTCGGATGGCCGCCTCGGCGTAGTGCGCCTTGTCGAAATTGAGACGGGCGAGTTCGGGCAGCCCGTCCTTGCCGTAGGCCGCCATGAACATCGTGGCCGCCAGGGCCATCAGGCCGGAGTTGGTGCAGATGTTCGACGTCGCCTTCTCGCGCCTGATGTGCTGCTCGCGTGTCGCGAGCGTCAGGACGAAGCCGGTTCGTCCCTCGGTATCCGTCGCCATGCCCACGAACCGTCCCGGCATCTGTCGCATGCACTTCTCGGACGCGGCGATGACCCCGCAGTACGGTCCGCCGTAGCCCACCGGCACGCCGAACGCCTGCAACTCCGCCGCGACGATATCGACACCGAGGCTTCCAGGCGGCGCCAGCAGCCCCATGGCCACTGGCTCGGCCACGACGGCCACGCTCAGCGCACCGGCCGCGCGGGCGACGTCGACCGCTTTCCGGGGATCGTCGATCACCCCGAAGAAGTTCGGATACTGGAAGACCACCCCCGCCGCACCCTTCGCGGCGTCGGCCAGCGCGCAAACGTCCAGCGTCCCGTCCGGCAGGTAGCCCACCTCCACGACAGCCAGCCCCAGGTTCGTCGCGTAGGTATCGAGCACCTCGCGGTAGTGCGGGTGCACGCTGCGGGCGACGACGACCCGGTTGCGCTTGGTGAGGCGGCAGGCCATCATGGCGGCTTCGGCCATCGCCGTACTGCCGTCGTACATCGAGGCGTTCGCCAGGTCGGTCCCCATCAGTTCCGACACGAGCGTCTGGAACTCGAAGATCGCCTGCAGCGTCCCCTGCGCGATCTCCGGCTGGTACGGCGTGTAGGCGGTGTAGAACTCGGAGCGCAACAGGAGCTGGTCGATGAAGCTGGGCGCAAAGTGCCTGTAGGCTCCCGCCCCAAGAAAGACCGCGTGCGTCGATGGGTCGGCGTTCTGCCCGGCCAGCGCACCCAGATGCGCCATCAGGTCGGGTTCGGAGAGCGCCGGCGGCAGGTCGAGCTCGCGCTGGAGCCGAACAGCAGCGGGAACCGGCTCGAACAGCGCGTCGATGCTCGGGACCCCAATGGCCTCGAGCATCCGGCGCGCGTCCTGGTCTGTGTTGGGTATGTAGCGGTGCGTCACTTGGTCAGCTCTGCGTACTGCGCGGCATCGAGAAGGTCCTGCGCCTCGGCCGGATCGGCAGGCGTGATCGCGACCATCCAGCTGCCGTGCGCATCGTGGTTGATGCTCTCGGGCTTCTCGGCGAGCCCGGCGTTGACCTCGGCGATTGTGCCCGAGACCGGGGCAAAGATCTCCGAGACGGCCTTGACCGACTCGACCGTACCCACCTGCTCACCCTTCTTCACTGTCTTCCCCACTTCGGGCAGTTCGAGAAAGACGATGTCGCCGAGCTGTTTCTGGGCGTAGTCGGTGACGCCCATGCGCCCAGTGGCCAGGTCGATCCACTCGTGGTCGTTCGTGTACTTGTAGGTCTGCGGATACATCGGTCACCCCTTTGGACGTGTGTAGAATGGCAACGGCACCACGCGGGCCTTCGCGCGACGGCCCCGGACGTCCACCTCGAACTCGGTGCCAGGCTCGGTACGGGCAACCGGCAGGTACGCCATGCCGATCGCCTTCTTCAAAAACGGGGTCTTCGTCCCGCTCGTCACGGTCCCCACCTTCGCGCCGTCGAGGTACACGTCGTACCCGTGCCGGGCGATGGCGCGGTCCACCATCTCGAATCCCACGAGACGCCGCGACAGGCCGCGCGCCTTCTGATCGGCAAGCACCGCGCGGCCGATGAACTCGCCCTTGTCCCACCCGACGATCCACTCGAGATCGGCCTCGAGCACGGTGGTCGTGTCGTCGATCTCGTTCCCGTACAGACGCATCGCCGCTTCGAGTCGAAGCGTGTCGCGGGCGCCGAGGCCCGCCGGGACCACGTCGGCGCTGCGGTCGGCCTGCAGGATCGCGTCCCACACCCTCACGGCCGACTGCGGCGGCGTGAAGATCTCGAACCCGTGTTCACCCGTGTAGCCGGTGCGCGAGATCGTGGCGCGCACGCCGGCCACTTCCCCGTGCGCGAACCAGTAGCAGGCGATCGCCCCGAGATCCACGTCGGTCAAGGTCTGCAGGACGTCGCGGGCCGCTGGTCCCTGGAGCGCGATGAGCGCGTAGCGCGCGCTGGTGTTGACGGCCGAGACATCGCCAAACGGCGTCGCCTGCTCGGTGATCCACGCAAAGTCCTTGCCCATATTGGACGCGTTGACCACGAAGAGGAAATGGTCGGTGGCGAACCGGTAGACCAGCAAGTCATCGACGAACGTCCCCGCCGGCGTCGTCAGGCCCGAGTACTGGGCCTGGCCGATCTTCAGCTTGCCAGCGTCGTTGCTCGTCATGTGCTCGACGGCGGCCAGCGCGTCCTTGCCCGCCAGCTCCACCTGTCCCATGTGCGAGACATCGAAGAGCCCGGCCCGCGTGCGCACCGCCATGTGCTCATTGGCGAGGCCCGAGTATTCGACCGGCATGTCCCATCCGGCGAAGACCGCCATGTGTCCGCCGTGGGCCCGGTGCCATCCGTTCAGGGACGTCTTGAGAGGGGGTGAAGTCGCTGGAGTCATCGGATGGTCAGGAACGAAGGGGCGAACGCCTGACAGACACGTAACACTACTATGCGGGCGCGCATGGGGTCAAGACGTCGGATGGCAGGGACCCGGCGCGTTCGCGAGGTGAGAGCGGCTGGCACACGACCGAGCTTGAATCAGAGGTTTGAGGCGCGAAACCGGCCATCGGATCGAGTGGCGTCGATCGCGGGGAAGCGGCAACCGACCTGTGCCGCTCCCCCGCCCGGCCACGGCGTCGTCAGCGAAGCCTGAGCGCGAAAGCCACCAGGATGAGCCCGATGGCGCTCACAACCAGCACCTTCTGCTGGGCGACGGCTGGTTCGACCGTCGCCAGCTGGGTGACCGTTCGCAGCGTGGCCACCACGAACAGCACGAACAGCATGGGAGTGAAGACGGACCATTCCACGAGTCGTGACGTTGGAATAGTGGCGTGGCGCACGGCCCACCAGAACGCCGTGAGCGCCGACACCGCACTGGACCAGAAGAAAACCCGCGTCCACATCAGGGAGTGTCTGCCTGCTGGCATAAGGCGTCCTTCACGATCAACAATGTCCCCGCGGCCATGCCTACCATCCCCGCGGCCGGCCCCAACCCCGTGACCCCGAGAACTGCCGCAATCATCCCCAGGCCGTCCACCATCGCTGCCATGAAGGTACACCAATTCATGTTCCCGTCGGGAGGGGGGTACCCAAGAAAGTCGTCCCCCGGTTTCTGGCGAAGCACCACGGCGACGGGCTTCGCGTGCTGGACCGCCTTCGCCCGGTCGATGTTGGCGGCCAACTGGCGAAGCCCGCTGTTGGAGCCGCGCAGCCTCCCCACGACCCCGTGCGTGACGAGCGAATCGAGCGCCGCGAGCGAGCGCTGGTCGTCGGTCTCCACGCGCGAGACCACACCGTGCTGAAGGCTCAGCCCAACGACCAGATCGGCATATCTGGCGCTCAGCTCCTGCACGGTCCCTTCACGCCCGTTCTCGCGAATGCGCCGACGAAGAACCGCGTCCAGACGCCTGTCGTCCCCTCTGCCCTCCAGATGCGCGCCAAGCAGGTCGAGATTTGCGGCGAGCGTGCGGACATGTTCACCGCGAACCCCTGCCGGCCCACGCATCTCGTTGTAGGTACGCATGAGCTCCCGGCTGACGTGGTCCATCACCGGGTCGGCGGAAGCCGGCCTCTCCCAGTCAGCCAGCGTACCAGTTGCATCCAGCACCCCCCCGCCGACGAGAAGAGGCACCGCACACCCGAGACCGAGACTCAGAAAGGTGCGCCGATCGGACCGCGATGTCGTCGTCTGTTGATCATCGATGAGAGTGATCGATCCTTCGCTCCCCATTCCACACCTCCGGATCCCCGGGTCAGCATCCCGACCCGCCGTCAGTGCGCGACCTCGTGGCTGCCCAGCCCGCCTCACTGACCGTTTGCGCCGGAGGCCCCCGGCATGCGCGGCATGCCCCGCGCTGGCCGACCTCGCTTCCCTGAGCCCGACTTTCCTTCCCCTTCTCCTTCCCCTACGCCCCATCGTCCGCCGTCTACGCCCCATCGTCCGCCGTCTTCCCTTCCCCTCCTTCCGCGTCCCCCTCGTCCTTCCGGTCTGGCCAGTCCTGGGGACGTGTTAGCGCCCCGGACGGCTCAGGCTTCCACTGCAGGTACGCCATGAGCGTGTGATAGCTGATATCGAGGACCTGGCAGGCCTTGCGCTTATTCTGCTGACATCGGTCGAGCACGAGACGGGCATAACGTGCCCCCCACGCCCGCATCGAGTCGTCGCGCTTCAGGGACGCGCGCAGGGCCTCGGCGCAGTCGCCGCGCAGGGTGGGCGGCAGGTCGCCGATTCCGATCCACTCGGACCCCGCCAGCGTGACGGCCCCTTCTATCAGGCGTTCCAGTTCGCGCACGTTCCCAGGCCAGTCGTACACCTGCAGGGCCTCGGCGGCTTCCGCGCTGAGAGACAGCGGCCGCGGCGCCTGGTAGCGCGACAGGAAGTGCGCGCACAGGTCCGGGATGTCCTGTCGGCGGGCCCTGAGAGGGGGCACGTGAAGTTCGACGCCGGACAACCGGTAGAACAGGTCCTCGCGAAACTGACCGTGCGAGGCCAGCTCCCTCAAGCTCCTATTGGTCGCGATCACAATACGCGTGTCTACCTTCCGGCTGTGGTGTCCACCCACTCGCTCCACGATCAGCTCCTGAAGGGCTCTGAGCAACTTGGCCTGCGCCGACGCCGAGAGGTCAGATACCTCATCGAGAAAGAGCGTGCCGCCATCGGCGTGCTCGAACTTCCCGCGCCGGCCGCGGACGCCAGTGGCCGTCCGGTCTTCGATACCAAACAGCTCGGCCTCGAGCAGCGATTCGACGATGGCTGCGCAGTTGACGGCGACAAACGGCCCGTTCCGGCGACGACTCATCTCGTGCAGCTGCCGGGCCACCAGTTCCTTGCCCGTGCCGCTCTCTCCCTGGATGAGTACCGTGAAATCCGTGGCCGCCACGCGCTCGATGTTCTCGCGCAAGGTGGCCATTGCCGGGCTAGTGCCGACCAGCGACGACGTCGATGAGTCCCGCCGGAGCGCGACGCTCGAGAACCGCGGCTGACTACTCCGCCGCCGGTCCAGCTCGATGACGAGAGCCGCCAACTGCGCCGCGACCATCAGCAGCTGCGTGTCCCAGGCATCGAACACCATCTCAGAGTCGAGCGTCGCCTCGAGAACAACCCGCGGCGAGCCGTGCCTGGTGGGCACGTCCACACAGGCGCGGCGTGGAGCGTCCCCGCCCGCCGGCAGCGCCGCCAGATACGGCGGCGGATGCTCGCGCAGCCGAACGGCCGGCACCCTCAACGCCTCTCGCAGGCCAGCCTCGAACCTGGCTCGAAGCGTTGGGGTCTCATGCCCAGCCCTGACGTGCTGGGCAAGGGAGGTCAGCAACCTGGCCACCGCCGTGCGCCGGTCGCGAGACCGAACCCAGGGTCTGTGCAGCGGAGCGGGAAGCACATCGACCTGTCTGTTCTCCAAGCGGATCATCGTGGCCTCCGGAATTGTCGAGAACGCTGGTGGTAGCGTGCGTATCAATCTTCGTGCCACCTCATCAGCGAAGCCAGCGTCCCGTCTTCTTCCGAAATTAGGCGTTCCTTCACAACGCGGTCCCACGTTCAGGGTAGAAAGTTCCCAACGCCGCACGATCGCGATGCCCCTTGATGGGCACTTGATACCCGCGCTGTTCACCTTCGCTCCCCACATCGACGAGCGCCTTACGCAGTTGCACCTCGACGTCCGCATCCATCAACCGCTCGAATTGCAAAGCGGCCCGATACCTGGCGCCTTGATTCTCGACGAGCGCCGACACATGACAGCGGAGCACATGGGCGCCGACAGCCCACCGCCAGGCCGATAGCGTCACCTGCAGTTCGACCCGGGTATCGGGCAAGACGCGGGACGCCGCCTCCACGCACGCGCCTCCCCTGGAGACGTTGAGGATCGAGACGTCCCTGCCCGGTCGCAGCCGGGCACCCGCTGCGGCACACTGCTCGGCCTCCCCGATCCGTCGGAACCGCCGTCTTTCGGCGTGGCTGGTCGCAGCGTCACGCGGCCCCCCGAACGTCATCGCGGCAGCCATCGTTGTGCACCGAAATCGAAAGTCAGGCTTCGGATGCGCCCCGTTCCGCCCAGCACTCGCACGGCCAGCTGCCTTCGTCCTCTTCCATGGAGATAGACGGTGCCCGTGCTGGAGGTTCCGGTGGGACTGAATGAGAGCATCCGGCTGCGGCCAACGCGAATCGGGTCCCGGTTGTCGAGCGCATCGGTGCCATCCACGTCGGGCACGCCATCTTCGAACCCGAACCCGACCCCCGCGAACTGCTGGTCGAGCCGCTCGCGGGGGCGTAGCAGGCTATCGATGCCGGCGATGATGTCGCTGGCTCGAATCCCGTTCCCGTTGCCGTCCACGTAGACCGCCAGCAGGTAGTCGTCACCATCCGTTTCGAAGCGCAGAGCGACGTGCGATCGGCGCTTG
>JANYLG010000114.1 GCA_025363775.1 Acidobacteriota bacterium
GTTCCCGACTCTTCGTCGTCCGTTCCGACCCTTCTGCGTCAGTTCCCGACTCTTCGTCGTCCGTTCCGACTCTTCGTCGTCCGTTCCGACTGTGCTATAGTTCGCCCCCATGATTGAGGACGACTCCACCGTCCGCCGCACGCAGCGCATCGAGATCCTCGGCGAGCTCCTGGGCGAGGTGATGATCTACGAGCCGATGGCCATCACCGAGATCAGCCGCGCCGGGGCGCAGGTCGAAACCGCGTTCCCCCTCCAGCTCGATTCACTCCACGATTTCAGGCTGGTGCTCGGCGTCCGGTCGGTCGTCGTCAAGGGACGCATCGTGCACGCGCACGTCTGCGACGTCGAAGACCACGCCACCATCTACCGCGCCGGCATCGAATTCGTCCAGCCCTCTGAACGGATCGTCGAAGCCATCGGCGAGTTCATGGATGCGATTGTGGCGATTCGCAGCCGAAGCTGATACGACCCCCGGCCGTGCTGGGGCGCGCGTCGCCCAGGTGGACTGCGGCACGGTTGGCCGCCGTAGGGGCGACCGGCCGGTCGCCACTACGATTCGAACCCTACCGTCTCGGCGGGTTCACGTACACCGACACGAGGCTCTCGTTGTCGTCGGCGCCGACGGCCGCGACGCCGAACACGTAGTTGTCAATCGACAGGCTGGGGAGCACGAACTCGGTGACGTTGCCGACGTTCAGCTCGTGCTGCCAGTCGGGCGTCCACGCCTCGCGCCAATACACCTTGTAAGAGAGCGCACCCGCTGACGCCTTCCACTTCAGGTTCGCGTCATACCCGCTCGGCTGTCGGCCCAGCGTCGGCTGGCCGCGTTCGCTGGCCACCCCAGGCGCGGGCGGTGCGAGCGCCAGCGACGCCATCGTGGCCGCGTTCAGCCGGACGTTCCGCAGAAAATAGGGGATGTTCATCCCCTCAAACGTGTCGGCCGTGGTGTGCTGACGCTCGAAGCTCTCGAGCGCTTCGGTCAGGCGGACCGCGGTGAACCCCTTCTGGTTGAACGCCGTGTGGTCGCCGCCGCGCCCGAAGCGATCGTAGCGTGCCACCAGCGTGACCTGCTGCGTCGGCACGTAGCGCGCCGCCGCACGGCTGATGTAGCGCGCCAGCTGGCGCGAGGGCGAATCCTCGGGCCCTTCCGAGAAGGCGCGGACATGCACCGAGTCCTGGAGGCCGTCGCCCGCCTGAACGTTGCCCACCATGTCGTTGTTCAACACCGCGTCGATGACCAGCTTGTCGGCCACCGCCTTCTCGGCGTGGCGGGTCGCGCCGATGAGCCCCTGCTCCTCCCCGGCCAGCGCGATGAACACGAGGGTCGCATCGAACTCGATGCCGCTGTCCGCAAAGACCCTCGCCAGTTCCATCACCAGCGCCGTCCCGGAGCCGTCGTCATTCACGCCGGGCGCGGGGTTGTCCACGGGCGGCGCGTCAACCGACGGCGCGTCCACCGACGGCGCGCCTGCCGCTGATCCCTGTCCGACACCCGGTTGCCCGGCATTCGCCGCCTGTGCCGCGCCTCTCTGGCCGGCTCCCGTCGGGCGCCCTGCCCCGCCAGCCTGCGCCGCAACGGCGCCGGCCCCCGCGGCACCCTGCGCCGCCGCTGCCCCTGCCGCTGCCCCTGCGCCCGTCCCCGCGGCCGTCCCCACGCCACCCGCGGCCGCCCCACCGCCAGCAGGCCGCTGCGCACCCGCATTGGCCGACCGTACGGCGGCGAACGAGTCGTAGTGGCCGCTCACGTAAACCCGCCGCGCGCTCTTCCCGGGCAGCACCGCCATCACGTTGCGCAGTTCGATGTCCCGCGTAATCCGTCCGCCCTTCGGTACCAGGTAGCTATCGAAGCTGACCTGCAGGCGGCTGCTCGACTTCTTCATCTCGTCGAAGATCCACTCTCGCGCCGCGCCAATCCCCTTGGTCGGCGAGTCGGTGGACGACAGCGTGTTGCGCGTGCCGAACGAGCCAAGCTTCTGGAGGATCCCGGTCAGCCGCTGCTCGGAAATCTGCGAGAGGATCTTCTCGATGCGCGGATCGCGCTGGCCGGAATCGCCAGCCGCGAGGAGCGGCGTCGGCACGAAGAAGCCGGTGACGAGAGCAAGGGCGCTGAAAAGGCCAAGAGTGCGCAGCAACATAGGTCCGTCCGTCTATCTCATTCGCATGTGCTCCAGGTAGTCCCCGGACGTGATTCGTTCCGCGCGTCCGAGAGGCGCGTTGTAGAAATACACCCACACGTCCTCGACCGTCCCGTCCTCGTAGACCACGGGCACCTCGACGCGATTGTACAAGCTGACCTCCGGCATCGCCGGGCTGTGCCCTTCGATCTCGTCGAGCCCCGCGAGCACCTTGTCGATGTCGAGCGCACGGTAGACCTCGCCCCACACCACGCCATCCGGGTCGGGAACCGCCGCCGGATAAATGCCAAGGTCGAACAGGACCGCTTGGATCCGCCCGCGACCGACGCGCTCCAGCATCGGATCGATCCCTGCGCGCCGCCGGCGATCGAACCCCGTCATCAGCGTGCCGTAGAAGAAAAGCCGATCAGTCATCGGTGACCATCCTTGCCCGCTTGCCGAGGTCGACCGGTGAGTTCCCGCTGGCGCCGGCTTCGCCATTCATGAGCCAGGACGACGAACAGGTCCTGGTCGTGATACACGCCATCCTTGAAAAACGATTCCCGGAGAAGCCCTTCGCGCCTGCCCCCGATCCGCTCGAACGCCCGGCGCGACCGGTGGTTGTCCACCGCGATGCGCGCCTCGATCCGGTGCAGGCTCAACGGGCCGAACGAGAAGTCGAGCAGCAGCTGCTTCGCCTCCACGTTGGCGCCCGTGCCCCAGAATGCCCGTCCCAGCCACGTGCCGACCTGCGCCGTGCGCATCGGCTGATCGATGTGGCGAAGACCGATGATGCCCATCGCCCGATCGTCGGCCACCCCGCCAATCACGTACACGTACTCGCGGTCCTGCTCCCGGTGCTCGCGACACTTCGCGATGAAATACAGCGTGTCGTCCGGGCTTGCGGGAGGAGCGAAGGCCAGGAACCGGGTGACATCTGGATCCGAGGAATACTCGAACAACGGAACCACGTCGTCTTCGCGTGGTTCCCGGAGCAGCACACGCCGACCCATCAGGACAGACAACGAACCCTGCATGACACCGTTGGATAGTTCTTCAGCGGGGGCATTCGACAGATTATGTGTATGGCCAGAAGTCTAGGAGAGCCGGCCGGGATAGTCAAGCGACTCGAAGGGCGGTACACGAAAAAGGGGCGCATCGCTGCGCCCCTTGACAGGTCTCGAACATTCGGGATCGCCCATCTCGCCGTTACTTCGGCTCCTGCAGCCTCGTCTTCGCCGCCTTCAGCGCATCGAGCGCGGCGAGCGGCAGCGTGAAACTCACGGCCACCGTGTTGTTGCTCGTGTCGTTGCTGAGCGTGATCGACTGCGCGATCGCGTTCAGTTCCGGCTTGGCGCTCGCCTGCATCCGGGCCAGCGCGATGAACCCGGCCACGACCTGCTGAAGGTTCTTCGCCGCTTCCCCGTCGCGTGCCTGCACCGCCACCATCGCGTTCAACCCGCCGTTCACATGGCCGCCAGCGCTGAACCACGTGACCTGCGGAAGCTGGCTCGTCACCTCGTTCGGGAGGTGCGCCTGCTTGCTGAGCACGTCGAACCGGCCCACCACCCACGCGTTGTTGCCGGGCTCGACGCTGCCAATCAACTTCATCATTTCGAGGTTGGCTCGCACCGTCTGCGCGGGGCCGACCTGGAGGTCGATGACCCGGTGGAGCGCGGCGGGCGTGCCGAACGCCACCACCTTGTTCGAATGGATGAACGTCAACGCCATCTCGTGAGACGCCCCGGTCGTCGCCGTCGCGGCCACCTCATCGCGCACGAATATCTTCCGGCCGCGATACTCCTGCTCGACACCGCCCTTGTCGCGGATGAACGCCTCGATCCTCGGCTGGTCGAAGTTGCCGCGGGCGACCACGTAGCCGCTCCGAGCGTCGCTGGACGTCGCCGTCGGGGAGGCCAGCATGCACGCCACCACGTAGTCGATGTCCCGCTCGATGTCGATGCCAATCTCGTTCTTGAGCTCTTCCTGACCCTTCTGGTGGTCGGCCGACTCGAACCCCTTGACCTGCTGGCGGAACTGCGAATCCATCAACTGACGGACGTTCGCAAACGCTACCACGGCCGCGTCACTCGGAACGTAGTTGAGTTCCTCCGGGCCCGCGGGTTCTGCGAAGCCCCGGATGCCGCCGTAGTACGCGACGAGCCCAACCGTGAGCCCGAGCGTCAGGATGCCCACCGAACCGATCATGAAGTAGCGTGTGCGTTTGGTCATATAACCTCCGCCTTTGACTCAGTATACGCTGGCGCCCCTGAAAAGTTCCCGTCACTGCCCAGGTAGCCAGGAGTCAGGCGCCGGTCACGCCGCCGCACCGTCGGGAAGTGCCCCTACTGCTCCAGAACATACTCCCGGCGCGACACGGTCCGAGCCGCCAGGAGGAGGAAGAGGAACCAGATACACCCCAGCCAGAACAATGACATCGGGGCGGACAGGGCGTCGTGGGCCACCACCTGCAGGATGACGAGGGCCGAGTCCTGCGGCATCGCATGCGGCACCAGGCCTTGGATGTAGTAGGCGATCGTGAACCGCTTGAGGTAGCCGGGGATGACCATGATCCCCTGTTCCCAGCCGAATGCGAACACCAGCCCAGTCACCAGGGGGTACTTGAACTGGGCGCCCACCCAGGCGAACAGCGACCCGTAGACGGCCAGGCCGATCCCCAGCAGGGCCAGATCCTTCACCAGCGCCGGGAAGGCCGCCGCCAGCGACCCGCCTCCGGTCGGGACCACCAGGAAGAAGAGGATCATCACCGAGGGCAGCACGACCAGGGAGGTGGCCGCCAGGTAGGCCAGGTATTTCCCCACCACGACGGCGCCGCGCGGGATCGGCCTGGTGAACAGGTAGGTGATCGTCTTGTCCTCCACCTCATCCGCAATGAGCGACGTCCCGTAGAACACGCCCAGCACCGGGATGATGAAGCGGAGGTAGAGCAGCCAGACGAACAGGCCGAAAATGGACGGCCCCGCCACTACCGCGCTCCCGCCCAGCCGCACCGACCCGCCAATCCCCACCGAGGTCAGGATGCGGACGATGAGGCCGAGGATGACGGGGGCGCTGACGACCAGCGCCAGAAAGATGGTGCGGCGCGACCAGAGCATCTGGCCCAGGCTCAGGTCGAACACGCGGAACGCCGCCGTCACGAACGACGGGGGCCGCGGGGCGCGAGCCGGGACGGGGACGGGGGTGGCGGCAGGAATCGATTCGACAGCCACGTCACTTCACCAGGTATTGGAAAACGGCCTGCAAGTTGTCATCCGGCGAGGTCACTTCCGCAATCTCGCCCGCTTCGCCCGACGCGGCCAACTCCGTCAGCCGCGCGTAGAACCCGTCCGGGGCGGCTGTTTGCACCACCACCGCCCCTTCCTCGAATCTCAGGCTGATCACATCGTCGTGCGACAGAAACCGTCGCGCCAGGCCGCGCGGGTCGGCGGCGCGAATGTAGACGGTGTGCGGGTGCGTGTCGATCAGGTCGCGGATCTGGTGGACGTTGCCCTCGGCCAGAATCCGTCCGTTGTTGATCAGCAGGATGTTCGAGGTCATCGCCTCGATCTCGTGCAGGATGTGGCTCGAGACGATCACCGTCTTGCCGGCGCGCGCCCAGTCCTTGATGAGGCGAATCGTCTTGCGGCGCCCGATCGGGTCCATCCCCGAGAGCGGCTCGTCGAGGATGAGCAGCTCGGGGTCGTGAACCACAGCCTGTGCCAGCTTGACGCGCTGCCGCATCCCCTTGCTGTAGCTGCCGATCTTCTTGTCGGCCGCCTCCAGCAGGTCCACTGTATCCAGCGCGCGACGGGCGGCCTCGAGAGATTCCGCTTCCGAGTACCCGTTCAGCCGTACGAGCGCCGCCAGCCACTCCAGACCGGTCATCCGGTCGTAGAACGCGTCCTGATCCGGGCAGAAGCCGATGCGAAAATACAGCGACGGGTTCCCCCAGACCCTCTCGCCGAGCACCGTGATCGACCCCTTGCTCGGCTCGAGCTGACCGGTCATCAGCTTCATGAACGTCGACTTCCCCGCGCCGTTGGGCCCGAGAATCCCCGTGACGCCGGACGGCACGCTGACCGTCACGTCGTTCAGGCCGATCACCTGGCCGTACCACTTCGACAGCGTGGAGCTGTCGACCACCGTTCGCGACGGCACCGCTTGCCCCGCCGTAGCGTCCGTCGCGTCTTCGCGAAGGCGGGCCTGCCCCGCCGTAGCGTCCGTCGCGTCTTCGCGAAGGCGGGTCATGACACGACCTCCACCCCGCGCACCCGGCGTTCGAGGACCCAGATGGACACCCCGATGACCACCGCGACCGCGAGCAGCGACACCACCGCGTGCGTGGAGTAGCGCGGCGGCAGGCGAAAGATGAGGTCGCCAATCTGGTTCAGGGTGCCCGGCAGCGACAGCCACGACAGCTTCGTGCTGCCCGTGATCGCGTAGATCACGCCGAACACCGCGTGGCTGAACCAGTAGGCGCCGGCGTAGAGGACAGCGACGTAGCGGCTGCTCTTGCTGAGCGAGGAGAGCGCCAGCATCGTGAACGCCGCCAGCAGCACCTGCAGGAACGAGAAGACGGTGACGGCCGGGAACAGGTAGAGGTTCTGCCGCAGGAACGAGAAGCTCCCGCTGAAGGCCACCTGCAGCACCAGGAGCAGCACCGCCGGCACCCACGTCACCAGGAGCAGGAACGCGGCGAGGATGACCAGCTTGCCCATGATGTACTCGGTTCGCGTCAGCGGCTTCGACAGGTAGACCTGCAGGGCGTTGGCGCGCTTGTCGTTGGCGATGAGGCCCGCGCCCACCCACACCGTGATCACGAACACGAAGAAGTCCTGCGTGCCGAGGAAATCGCGGAAGCGCTGCCCGGTCATCGACAACAGCGTGAACTGCGGAAAGCTGGCGTTGAGATAGACCATCACCGCGCCAACGACGAACGGGATCCAGGCCAGCAGCAACAGGCCGAGGAACAGCCTCTTCTTGATGATGGTGCGGATGCCGTTGACCGCCACCACCATCCACGCCCGGCCGCCCTGCTCGCGCCGCCCCGCATATCGCCGGTAGGTTTGATCGTGAATTGGCATCGCCCCTCGCCCCTGCCCCCTCGTCGTCCATTCCGACCCGTCCCGTCAGTTCCGACTCTTCCCCCGTCCGTTCCCGACTCTTCTGCGTCAGTTCCCGACTCTTCCCCGTCCGTTCCGACCCTTCCCCGTCCGTTCCGACCCTTCTGCGTCAGTTCCGACTCTTCGTCGTCAGTTCCCGACTCTTCCCCCCGTCCATTCCGACCCTTCGTCGTCAGTTCCGACCCTTCGTCGTCAGTTCCCGACTCTTCCCCGTCCGTTCCGACCCGTCCCCGTCAGTTCCGACCCTTCGTCCCTACCGCTCCCCAATCGCCTTCGCGAACACGTCCTCGAGCGTCGGAACGCTCGGGCGGAGGTGGCGCACCTGGACCTTCTCGCGGTCCGCCATGGCGAACAGCGCGCGCGCGCCTTCCTTGGCCTCGACGAACACGCGCATCACGTCCTCGTCCGTCTCATGGCACTCGAAGCCGGCGGCGACGAGCGTGGCCGCGAACGCGTGTCGGTCACCCTTGACGCGCAGTTCGAACACCTGGCGCCGCGAGCCCTTCAGCGCGTCTATGGGCCCCTGCGCCACTACGGCGCCCTTGTCGAGCACCACCACGCGGTCGCACGTGAATTCGACGTCGGGCAGGAGGTGCGACGACAGGATCAGGTTGATCTGTTTTTCGTGCGCAAGGTCGCGAATCAGATCCAGCATCTCGTCGCGCCCCTTCGGGTCCATCCCGTTGGTCGGCTCGTCGAGGAAGAGCAGGTCGGGATCGTGCACCAGCGCCTGCGCGAGCTTGATGCGCTGCTTCATGCCAGTCGAATACGTTTCGACGTTGCGGTAGCGCGCCTCGCCGAGGCCCACGTAGTAGAGCACCTCGTGCGCGCGCTGCATGGCGTCGGACGCGGGCAGGCCGGCCAGCTGGCCGCAGTATGCGACAAACGACACGGCGTTCATCCCGGGGATGTGGCCGTCGGTCTCGGGCATGTAGCCAATGCGGCTTCGGATCTCGAGGGCCGAATGAACCACGTCGAGGCCGAGCACGGTCATCCGGCCGGATGTGGGAACGAGGAAGCCGAGCAGCGACTTGAGGAGCGTGCTCTTGCCGGCGCCATTCGGCCCGAGCAGGCCGGTGGCGCCGCCCTCGAAGGCGGCGGTGACGTCGCGCAGCGCCGCGTTCTTGCCATAGGCAACGCTGACCGACTCGAGCGCGACGACAGGGGAAGAAACCGGATCGGCCATCTTGATTAGCAGATACGAAAAAGGGTTGCGCTTGGTTCGGGTGACGGCCTCCAAGCGCCCTGTGGTTTCAAAACCCACTCTATCGCTCTTCGGGTCCTGTCGGCGAGCAGCCCCACCCGTCCTCGGCGCCAACAGCACTTGCCACGTGAGGGGCGCCTGCGCGGCGGGCGTGGCACCCCGCTCGCCGCCACCCGCCTGCGGGTTTCGAAACCACTCCTACAGCGTCCCCTTCAATCCCAGCGCCTCTGCGTGCTCCCGCATCCCGGCAATCACGTTCGTGATGTGCTCGGCGAGCGGCAGCCCGATCTCCTCGGCGCCTTTCCTCAAGTCGTCGCGGCTCACCGCGCGGGCGAACGCCTTGTCCTTCATCCGCTTCACCACCGACGAGGCCTCGAGATCGAGGACGCTCTTCGACGGCCGCACCAGCGAGGCGGCGGTGACGAAGCCCGCCATCTCGTCGCAGGCGAACAAGGTGTGCTCGAGGCGCGTCTCCCGGGGCGTGTTCGTGTGGTCCGCGTGCGACAGCACCGCCCTCACCACCCACTCGGGGTAGCCCTTTTCGCGCAGCACCTCGGCGCCGCGGAACGGGTGGTTCTCGAGCGTCGGGTAGCGCTCGTAGTCGAAGTCGTGCAGCAGAGAGACGACGCTCCACTCGTCGACGTTTTCACCGAACATGCGCGCGTAGTATGTCACGGCGGCCTCGACGGCCAGCGCGTGCTTGCGCAGCGCCTCACTCGGGGTCCATTCGGTCAACAGCATCCACGCCGATTCACGAGTCATCATATCGATATCGATCCACATGTCCGAACGACCTGCTGTCCCCTGCCCGCCCTTCGACTCGCTTCGCTCGCTCAGGGCAAGCTGCCTGCTGTCCCCTGTCCCCTGGCAACTAGCCGCGGATTCCGTGTCGCTCATGATATATTCGGCGGCCAGATATCGCCAACCGGTTGCTGAAGCCGGGGCGCGTACGAGGCTCGGCCGGACGAGCCGGCGGCGTACCGGTCACGGACACATGTTTTGACTGAGGGAGCCACGGTGATTGCCATTCTGTTTGTCGCCCTCGCGTTTCTCACCCTGGGTTTCGTCGCCGTCTGGGCGTTCGAAGTCCGCAAGAACCCCGACACGCCCGACCCTGGCGTGCCGAACGCGGAGCGCGTCGCCGTCGGCTTCTTCGCCAACTTCTTCGACGCCCTTGGCATCGGCAGCTTCGCCACCAGCACCACCTACTTCCGTTTGCGGAAGCTCGTGCGGGACGAACTGATCCCGGGAACCTTGAACGTCGGCCATTGCCTGCCGACGATCACCCAGGCGTTTATCGGCATCACCTTGATCGAAGTAGACCCTCTCACCCTCGTCCTGATGATCGCCACCGCGGTTGCCGGCGCGTGGGTCGGCGCAGGCGTCGTGTCGCGCCTGCCGCGCCGCGCCATTCAGGTCGGCATGGGGCTCGCCCTCGTCATTGCCGCCGGCTTCATGCTCGCCAAGCTCACCGGCGTGATGCCGTCGAGCGCTGTCGGCACGCTCGACCTGCAGGGCTGGCGCCTCGCCCTCGGCCTCATCGGCAGCTTCTTCCTTGGCAGCATCATGCCGCTCGGCATCGGCTACTACGCGCCGTGCATGATCCTCGTGAGCATGCTCGGCATGAGCCCGAAGGCGACGTTCCCGATCATGATGGGCGCGTGCGCCTTCCTCATGCCGGTGGCCAGCGCCCAGTTCGTGCGGAAAAAGAAGTACAGCCTGCGTACCGCTGCCGGCCTGGCCGCCGGCGGGATTTTTGGGTCGGCGCTCGCGCTCCTCGTCGTCAAGGAGATGAACCTGCGGACCGTGATGTGGCTGGTCACCGTCGTCGTGGTCTACACCGGCCTCTCGCTGCTGCGCAGCGCGGCGGTTGACCGCCGGGTGGCGCCAACGGCGTAAGGCAACTGAAGGTACCCATGAAGACTCTTACCGACTACCTGTTCTTCAACACGCGTGAGCGGCGCGAGATGATCCGCATCACCGACGAGGTGGCGGACATCGTGCGGCGCAGCGGCGTCGGCGAGGGGATGGTGCTGGTGTCGGCGATGCACATCACCGCCGGCGTCTACGTGAACGACTGGGAGGAGGGCCTGATCGAGGACTTCGGCGAGTGGCTCGAGAAACTCGCTCCTTCGGGCCGCAACTACCGCCACCACCAGACCGGCGAAGACAACGCCGACGCCCACCT
>JANYLG010000142.1 GCA_025363775.1 Acidobacteriota bacterium
GGATCATCGACTCACAAGGATCATCGACTCACAAGGATCATCGACTCACAAGGATCATCGACTCACAAGGATCATCGACTCACAAGGATCATCGACTACCGATGTCTTCATTGGCGCCTTACATGCAGTGGGCCAAGCAGCACGCTCGGCCTCGGATCAGCCTGGCGGGCAGCAACCTGCTGTCCTGCGAATTGAGCGACCTGCCAGGCGCCCGCGACGCGCTCGAGTTCTACGGCGACAACGACAACGGCTACCGGCCGCTCGTCGAGGCCATTGCCGCCAGGTACGGCGTGAACCCCGAGATGGTGGCGACCGCCCAGGGGACGTCGGGCGCCAACTTCCTCGTCTTCGCGGCGCTGGTGAAAGCGGGCGATGAGGTACTGGTGGAGCGTCCGGGCTACGACCCGTTGATGGGTCCGCCCGCGCTCCTCGGCGCGAGCATCACGAGGTTCGACCGGCGCTTGGAAGACGGCTACCGCCTCGACCCCGAGGCCGTCCGCGCCGCCATCACGCCGCGCACGCGCCTCGTCGTCATGACCAACTCGCACAACCCGACCGGAGTCCTTGCCTCCGAGGCGGCGATGGACGAGGTCGGCCACATCGCCGAACGTCACGGCGCCCGCGTGCTGGTGGACGAGGTGTACCTCGACAGCGCGGGCGACGGTCCGGTCCGTCCCGCGGCTGCCCGCTCGCCCGTGTTCATCACCACGAGCAGCCTCACGAAGAGCTACGGACTCGCGGGCCTCCGGTGCGGATGGGTCGTGGCCGATCCCGTGGTGGCCGAAGCGGTCCGGCGAGTCCGGGACATCGTTGACGGCACCGGCTCGTTCCCGGCGGAACGCCTGTCCGTGCTCGCGTTCTCGCTGCTCGATCGGCTGGCCGCCCGCGCGCGCGCCATTCTCGACGCCAACGGCGGCGCCGTCCGCCAGTTCCTCGCCTCGCGCGGGGAACTCGAGTTCGTCCTGCCGTCCGCGGGGACCGTGGTGTTCCCCCGCATTCGCGGCCTCGAGGACGCGGCGCCGTTCCTCGAGACGTTGGCGCGCGAGTATGAGACGGGCGTCGTGCCCGGCCGTTTCTTCCAGGCGCCCGCGCACTTCCGGCTGGGATTTGGCGGTCGCGCTGACGAACTGACCGAAGGACTCGGACGGCTGGGCGCTGCTCTCGACGGCTGGAAATAGACAGCGGCCAGAGCCGATGATGGTTGCAGCGCGTTTCTGGAGGGCCCCAGGAATCAGCCTCCGGCGAGGGCGGTTGAGCGGGTGCCCGGGCCGAAGACCGCGGCCGTCTACTTCGCCGAAAACGCGTACACGGTCGTCGTCCGATACGTCTTCCCGGGCTCCAGGACCGTCGAAGGGAAGTGCGGGCGGTTCACCGAATCGGGGAAGTGCTGCGTCTCCAGGCAGAACGCGTCGTGCTTCTGGTACGGCACGCCCTTCCGGTTCCTGATCGTCCCATCCAGGAAGTTCCCCGAATAGAACTGCAGCCCCGGCTCCACCGTCCGCACCTCCATCGTCCGGCCGCTCTTCGGCTCGATGACGCGGGCGGCCAGCGTCATCGTCTGGCCAGCCGGCGCGGCGCGCAGCACGTAGTTGTGGTCATATCCAACTGGCGCCGGCCCCGGCACCTTGTCGATGCGCGCACCGATGGCGGCCGGCGTCGTGAAGTCGAAGACCGTCCCCTTGACCGGCTCCAGCTCGCCGGTCGGGATCAAGCTGTCGTCCACCGGCGTGATCTGATCCGCGGCGATCATCAGGACGTGGCCGAGGATGTTGCCGCTGCCGTCGCCCGCCAGGTTGAAGTAGCTGTGATTGGTCAGGTTGACGGGCGTGGTTTTGTCGGTGGTCGCCGTGTAGTCCAGGCGCAGTTCGTTCGCGTCGGTGAGGGTGTAGGTCACGGTCACGTCGAGATTGCCGGGATACCCTTCCTCGCCGTCCGGGCTGTGATAGCTGAACTTCACCGCCTGGCCGTCCTTCGCCAGAACCACGTCCGCTTTCCACACCACTTTGTCGAACCCCTTGATGCCGCCGTGCAGGTGGTTCGGGCCGTTGTTCGTCGCAAGCGTGTACGTCTGGCCGTTCAGCGAAAACGCTCCCTTGGCGATGCGGTTGCCCACGCGGCCGATCGTCGATCCGAAGTAGGGGACGCCGGCCAGGTACGGTTCGATCTTGTCGAAGCCGAGGACGATGTTGCCGGGCGTGCCGGTCTTGTCGGGCACGATCAGATCGGTGAGCGTGGCGCCGTAGGTCATCACCCTGGCCGTCATGCCGTTCTTGTTCGTCAGCGTGTAGATGTCCACCCCTGCGCCTTCCCTTGTCTTGCCGAACGAGGCCTTCTGAATGGCGGCCCTCGCCCTGGCGGCGGATGGGGCCTGGGCGTGTGCCGAGGCCGCAAGCATCGTCACAGCGAGAAACACCGAGGTAGAGATGGCATTCGTCTGTTTCACCGTGTCTCCTTCCCGGAATGGCTGTCCGTCTACCTGGTTTTCGGGTCCATCTCGACGGCCAGCGTGCAATCGACCCCACTCTCCCGGATCGTCGGGCACCGCCACTTCGATCGTTCTGACACGGCCGTCGCGTCCCACCTTCGGGTTCGCCTCTCGGGTGAAGTGCGGCACCGTGCCGGTCGACGTGTCGGCGGCGGCGCAGGGCGTGGCAACAACCAGCGCGAGCTGCAGGGCGGCAGCGGCAGTTCTCAGCATGGCAGGTGTAGTATATTCGCGGTTGGGCGGGCTGCCAGAGGCCGACTTCGATAGACGACGCACCCCGGGCCCCGGTTGCCGCCGCCCTCCATTGCCCCTTGCGAGGTATTCATGCCGAGATTCCGCCCTTCGACTATTCGTCCCGTCGCGACGCTCGTCGTCGTTCTCCTCGTCGCCTTCGTCGCCCTCACGCCGGCCCGCGCACAGGGCCAGGCGGCCGCCGCGAAGCGCCCCATGACGTTTCTCGAGATGCAGAAGATGCGTCAGGCCGGCGCTCCGTCGCTGAGCCCGGACGGCCGCTGGCTGCTCTACACGATCAGCACACCCGACTGGAAGGAAGCGAAGAAGCAGACTGACATCCACTTGGTGTCGATCGAGAAGGGGCTGGCCTCGACCCGGCAGATGACCTTCACGAAGGACAAGAACGAGGCCGACCCGCGCTGGGCGAAGGACGGCAGTTTCTTCGTGTTCGCCTCGAACCGTGACGCCCCGTCCTCGGCCGCGACGCAGAACCAGCTCTATCTGATGCGGATCGATGGCGGGGAAGCGCGAAAGATCACCGAGGCCAAGGAAGGCGTCTCGACCTTTGCCTTCAGCCACGACGGGAAGTGGCTGGCCTACAGGAGCGGAAAGCCAGGCGAGGAACAGCTGTATCGGCTGCCCGTCGAAGGCATCGACGGCGCGACGCCGGAGACTCTCACCAAGCAGGCCGCCGGCGTGGGGCGCTGGGAATGGGCGCCCGACGATCGCCGCATCTACTGTGTCGGCGCCGAAGCTTCGGACGGGGACGAGAAGGCGCGGCGGGAGAAGAAGTTCACCGTCGAGATCAAGAATGCCGAAACTCCGCTCGCGAGCCTGTGGGCGATCGACCTCGACAAGCGCACGGTCACGCAGTTGACGAAGGACCCGACGATCACCGTCGCCGAGTTCTCCGTCTCGCGTGACGGGAAGTGGCTGGGTTTCAGGGGGATCTCCGCCGACCGCTACAAGCGTAATGTCACCGAGCAGAACATCCACGGCGACCCGTTCCTCCTCGAGGTGGCGACGGGGCAGATCGAGCGGCTCGTGAAGAACAGCGAGGTGGGGGAAAGCGTGCTCAGCTTCTCGCCCGACAGTCGCTTTGTCGTGTTCTCGGCGCCCGACGATCTCGAGAAGTTCAGCATGAAGAACGATCGGCTCTACCTGCGGGCGACCGCGGACAAGGGAGGGAAGTGGCGTAAGCTCGGCGCCAGCTACGACGGTGACGTCTCGGTCGGCTTCTGGTCGAAGGACGGCACGACGATCTACTTCAACGACGGGGTGCGCGCCACCACGCAGTGCCTGGCGCTCGACGTGCAGAAGGACGTCGTCCGGCAGATCACCAACGAGAAGGCAGCGCTCTCGGTGAGCCGCGACGAGGACTCCGGTGTCATCCTGATCACGTACTCGGACAACACCACGCCGCCGACGCTGTTCACGGTGCCCAACGTCGAGGCGCTGGCGACGCGCGCGAGTTGGAAGGCGCTGACCGATGCGAACCCGCAGGTTCGCCAGTTCGCGCTGGGCGATCAGGAGGAGATCACCTGGAAGTCGAAGGACGGGAAGACAGTGGGCGGCGTGCTGCTGAAGCCGGTCGGGTACCAGGCCGGCCAACGCTACCCGCTCATCGTCGCGATCCACGGTGGGCCGGCGGCAGCCGACACGCTCGGCTTCAACGGCGGCTACGGGTCGCAGGTCTATGCGGGCGCCGGCTACGTCGTGCTCCGGCCGAACTACCGCGGGTCCACCAACTACGGCGAGGCGCACAAGACGGGGATCGTCGGCAACTACTTCCCCCCGGGATTCGACGACATCATGACCGGTGTGGATCACCTGATTGCGCAGGGCCTCGTCGACGGATCACGTATGGGCGTGCTGGGGTGGAGCGCGGGCGGCCACTGGTCCAACTGGATTCTCACCCATACCGATCGGTTCAAGGCCATCAGCTCAGGGGCCGGGACGTCCAACTGGATCTCCATGTACGCGCAAAGCGACATGCAGCGGAACCGGCAGTACTACCTGGGCGACAAGCTGCCGTACGACGACTTCGACGCCTACTGGGTGCAGTCGCCGCTGAAGTACATCAAGAACGCGAAGACGCCCACGATGATCCATGTGGTCGAGGGCGATCCGCGGGTGCCCAGCCCGCAGTCGGTGGAGCTGCACATGGCGCTCGAGCGCCTGGGCGTGCCGACCGAGCTGTTCATGTACCCGGGGCATAGCCACGGCATCCCGGACGCCCGCAATCAGCTCGTGAAGAGCGTGGCCGAGATGGCGTGGATGGACTACTACGTCCGCGGGCAGGGCAAGAAGTTCGCGTGGCGATCGGTGCTCGAGACGCTCGAGGACGAAGGCGCCGGGGCGAAGAAGCCGGCCGAGCCCGCGGGCGAGAAGAAGTAGACCTGCACGGAGGACGGCTCAGTCGGCCCAGAGTTTCCCGAGGCTGAATTCGATGGCGTCGAAGGGCTCGGCGCGGACCGCCGCGTCGCCGGCGTGCGTCTCGGCACGACCCGCATTGTCCATCGTCCTGCACGGCCGATGCCGGGTCGAGAGGAGCCCACGCAAAGCCGGAATCGTGGCGTAATTCTGCCGGGAGACTTTGGAACGGGCGCCAGCAGCGCGACCCAGTTGTTGCAGCTACTGCGACAGGGGTCGTGGCGCTGTCCCGCGTCTAGGGCTTGGCATCCATGCGCTTGGTCGCCCAGTACTTCTTCATGCGCGCCGAAACGGACTGGCGCTGAGCGGCGGTCCAGGGCTTCCGGGCCCCGTCTGCCCGCGCCTCGGTACGGTCTCGCCCTTTCGCGAGGATGAAACTGACCGGCAGCTCGTCGGGGTCGAAGCTGTCGCTCATGTGGGGAAACAGGTCGATGAGCAGCTTGGCTTCGTCGATGATGTCCCTGAGCCGGGCCTCGGCTCCGCGCTTGGCAAGCTCGTAGAAGTGAGCGTCGTGTTTCTGTTTCGCCACGAGTGACCTCCGTCTTCGACAAGCTTACCAGAGACTGGACGCCGAGGGGGCGGGTTACGACATTCCCTCGACGCGGGCCTGCAGGGCTTCCAGTTCTCCCCCGCAGCGCTCGAGTTCGGCCTTCGAGGCCGTGAGTTTCTCGCCCTCGGCCCGGACGAACCGCGAATAGGGTGCGATGCTGTCGCGGATGCGTTGCACGCTGCGCGCCGTTTCGCTCTCGAATTGCGTCCGGATCGCAGTCGAGAGCCGCGTTCGCATATCGGCCACCTTGTCGCGCATGTCCCGTTTCGCGCGACGGCGCCGGTTGGGGATGATGAAGAACCCGATGGCGCCGACCACGCTCGCCATCACCAGGCCGGTGATATCCGCCGCCGCCGTGGTGGCCGCCATCGTCACGACCGCCCCAAGACCGACCGCTCCGACACCCGTCGCTGCAGCCGCCGCCACCGCGTTCCGCGCGCCTTCGGCCAGCGCCCGGGCCTCCGCCCGCTTGTCGAACGTCTCCACGACGCGCTGGGCCTCGCTGCCGACCGACTGAATCAGCCGCGCGCGGTCCGCGCGGAAGTGATCACCGTCGCCGCCGACCATCCGGTCCCGGTACGCCGCGCGCTGCGTCGCGAGGTGCGACGTCACCGCCTGCCACTGGCGCAGGTCCGCTCCGACGAGCCAATCAATCAGTTCGTCCACGCGGCGCTCGATCACCGCCGGCGCATCGCCCACGACGTCGCGCTCGAAACTCTCTTGCATGCGCGTCTTGTTGAGCAGGTCGACGATGCGCCCAATCCGCATCGTGTCGTCGAAGTATGCCTGGCCGCGGCGATCCATCTCGAGGAGCACGTTGTCGATGGAGGCCATCCGAGGGGCGACGTCGCGCGCCAGGTCGCGCTCATACTGCGTCAACTGCCGTTCCACGTCGTCGAGCGTCGCGAAGTCGGTGGCGAGCAGGTCCAGGCGCTCGGCCACCGTCTTTCGCTGCGTCTTGACCAGGTGCCGGGCGACGCCGATCGGGTTCAGCAGCTTCAGGCGCAGGCGGCCCGCCTGGTTCAGCGTGTCCCGGATGAACCATTCCAGGGGTTCGAATCCGCTCGCAGCCCACAGCTCGGGGTGGCCCTGCTTCGCGCGCATCGCGGCGCGGGCGCTCACGGGGAAGATGGCCGGTGGCGCCCCGAGCACCTTCTCGCTGTTCGTGGCCACGAAGCGCCGCACCTTCTCGAGGTCCTCGGCCTCCTCCAGGAGATCCTGTTTGTTGATGACGACCACCACCTTCTTGCCCCAGGTGCGGATGCTCTCGAGGAACAGCCGCTCGGACTCGCTGAAGGGGCGATCGACGGAGGTCACGAACAGCACGACGTCGGCGCGCGGGACGAAGTGCGTGGTCAGCACTTCGTGCTCGCGGATCACCGCGTTGGTGCCCGGCGTGTCGACGATGTGGATGTCGCGGAGGAGATCGATGGGCGCAGTGATCAGCCGCGTGCGGCCTGGCGTCGCCTCGCTGGTCTCCGCTGGCCCGTACGTCAGGACGTTGATCTCGGCCGTCGTGGGCGTCACGCCCTCGGGCAACATCTGGCGGCCCAGCAGCGCGTTGATGAACGCGCTCTTACCGGAGTTGAACTCGCCGACCACCACCAGCAGGAACAGCTCGTCGAGTTGCGCGATGGACCGGCCGAGCTCAGCGACGGCCTCGTCGTCCGCTCCCGATTGGGCGAGCGAGGTTCGCAGTTCGTTGAGCAGTGCGCGTTCGGCGACCAGCACCTGCTGCTGCGCGTCGGACAATAGCGGGCCAAGTGTCATGGTCGAACGAGTATACAACCCGCGGGCCGCGGTGGTCGTGCCATCACCCTTCGCGCCAAGTTCGCGTACGTCCAGTGTCAGCCGATGCCCGGGCGCCGAGGAGATGCCGGCGACGTCCGAGCCCGGCGCGGGCGGAGCAGGGAACTGATCGAAACGCCGATCGACTTTCATGCCCCGTTCTCGCCTCGACAAGACGCACGATGATCCTTGTGAGTAAACGTCTATTCACCTATGCTTCCGACCATGGTGGCTCGACGAGGGCACGACGCGCCGCGCAAGACGGTGTCGGCGCGCGAGACGCAGATCGTGGACGTGGCGATGCGGATCATCGCGACCAAGGGCGCCCGCCGCTTCACCGCCCAGCTCCTCGCGACCGAGATCGGGGTGACCGCGGGAGCCATCTTCCGGCACTTCGAGAGCATGGAGGCCATCGTCGACGCCGTCGTGGAGCGGATGGGCGCCATCCTCTTCGAGGGCTTTCCCCCGGAGGCCCCCGACCCGATCGAGGGGCTCGGGCTCTTCTTCCAGCACCGCACGCGGACCATCCGCGCCAACCCACACGTCTCGCGCGTGCTGCTCTCCGACCATCTGTCCCAGGCTGCCGGTCCGGCTCAGGCCGCGCGGCTGGAGGAGTTCAAGCGACGCTCGCGGGCGTTCGTGGTCGGTTGCCTGCGAGAGGCTGAGCAGGACAGGACGCTTTCGAAAGAGATCAGCCCGGAAGCGGGTGCCGTCATCATGCTCGGATCGATCCTCTTTCTGGCCCACGCCACCGCGCGGATCACGAGTGGAGCGGGGCTCGAGCGGCTTGCAGACGAGGTGTGGGCGGCGATCGAGCGCACGCTCCGGGCTCCGATCATGTCCGGAGCGCCGACGGAACCATCGAAGCGGCGGCAACCCCGCCGAGCGATCACGACGCTCGACCTCCCGACCCGGGCTCGCATCTCGGCGCTCGTCACCGAGGAGATCACGACGAACCGCTACGACGCGGCCTCGGGCAATCTGACGCTCACCGCATACCAGGCCGAGGCTCACGCGAGCCTGGTCCGCTACTACACGGACCTCTACGAGGCCGCATAACCCAGAGAACGGACGAGGACCCATGAAGATCACGAACGCACTGGCCGCCGAGGACAAGCCCAACCCCCACGGCGTGAGCGCCAAGCCGATCTACGACAGCCCCCACGCCATGGCGGTGCACATCACCCTGCAGCCCGGGCAGTCGCTCAAGAGGCATGCGACGCCGGTCGACGTCTTCTTCTACGTTCTGGAGGGGAACGGCATCGTCGAGATCGGCGAGGAGAAAGAGAAGGTCTCGCGGGACATGATCATCGAGAGTCCAGCGCGCATCCCGCACCGGCTTGTCAACGACGGTGAGCAGGCATTCCGCGTGCTCGTCGTGAAGGTGCCCAAGCCCACCGAGTCGACCAAGGTCCTCTGATCTGAACGACACCGGGTGGTCCCGCCAGCACATCTTCCGCGACCTGGGTCTCGAGAACAGCCTGCGCGATCTCGACGCGGCGAAGTAGCCGGTCAGGCTTCGAGATCGGCGGGGGGGAACCCCGACAGCCGGGGTATGACACGCGCGGGCCTGGCGTGGCGAGCGAACTGGACACGCTCGCGGAGCATGGCCAGCGGGGCGTTGATGGCGTTCGAGGTCTCGATGTAGCAGCTGGCGAAGCACCGGGGGTCGCAGGACGGCACCGGACCGTGGCGCCTCAGGCCTTCTGCGAGAGTCTTTTTGAACGAACGGGCGCCCACCAGGTTGCCGGCCACGGTCCCGCGCGGTGAGCACGGGTAGAACAGGTCGCCGTTGGGAAAGATCCGCGGCACCAGCGTCGGGTAGCACTGGAACGCTCGGAAATCCCGGATGTGCGAGTAGTAGGAGTAGCTGCCGTAGGCTGGGGCCCCACGGCGCTTCGCCGCCACGACGTCGTCGATGAACCGAACGTAGTCCGGATCGTTCCGAAGACCGGCCTCTGGATACGGCCCTGTCGACTGCGGCAGAACACCGCAGGGAATGCCCCGCTCGAAACAGAATCGGACGACATCCGACGCGTGGCAAATGCGACCGGGCATGGCCACGCACGTCACGCTCAGCTGGTAACGGTGCTCAGGGGCCAGCGCGTGGTACCGCAACACGGCATTCGCGATCGTCCTGGACGTACCCGCCCCGGCGTTGAGCATCGAGTCGTACTCCTCGTCGTCGAGCGAGTCGAGGCTGATCTCGATCTCGTCCACGTGCTCCAGGATCGACTCCTGGAGGTGCAGCATCGTGCCGTTGGTGGCCAGGCCTACGAAGCCGAATCGAGCGTCACGCTTCGCCCAGGCGATGATCTCCGCCAGGTCGTTGCGCAGCAGCGGCTCCCCGCCCGTGACGTACAGGACCGACACCGCCTCACGGGCCAGCGACAGAACCTGCTTCACTTCGGCCGTCGTCATCACTCGCCCCCCGAGGTCCGGGTAGCGACGGCCACGGCCGTCATCGCAGTAGCTGCAGCGCAGGTTGCACGCGTTGGTCGCATGCCACGCCACCGCGAACGGCGGCACGAACGTCCGGCGGGCGATTCGGGCCCGCACCAGGTTGGCCGCCAGCGTACGCACGAGGGAAAGTGATATATGCATCGGCAGTCATGACTCTGCGAGGCGAGTATGATATCAGCAGATCTGCTATGAAGCTGCTGCTCATCGCGCCGGCCGCGCCCGAGTTGACGCACTCGAAGGGCAAGCGCGTGCACACCCTCAGTCTGGCTGTGATCGCGGCCCTGGCTACTCCCTATTTCGACGACATCCGCATCGTCGAGGAAGAATTCGAGCCCGTCGATCGGAACGAGCCCGCCGACCTGGTCGGCATCACGATGATGACCTGCCAGGCCACGCGCGGGTACCAGTTGGCCGGCGACTTCCGCGCGCGCGGGATCCCGACGATCTGCGGCGGCAGCCACCCGTCGTTCATGGTGGAGGAATGCGGTGCTCACTTCGACGCGGTCGCGGTCGACGAGGTCGAGTCCGTCTGGCCGCTCCTGATGCGCGATTTCATGAACGGGATGCTGTCCCCCGTGTACTGCGGCGAGCAGCTGTTCGATCTCGCCGACACGCCGATCCCGCGCAAAGACCTGTTCGGCTCGTCGCCGTCCACGTTCAACGCGCAGGTGCTGCAGGCCACCCGCGGATGCCCGCTCGGGTGCGACTTCTGCACCGTCACCCAGCTGTACGGCGGGAAGTTCCGGGCGCGGCCGGTTGAACAAGTGGTGGAGGAAATCCGCCAGTTCCCGTCGAAGATCTTCTTCTTCGTCGACGACAACATGTTCTTCTCGCGGCAGTACGCCCATGAACTGTTCGAGGCGCTCGTTCCGCTCGGGATCAAGTGGGGCAGCCAGGCCTCGCTCGATCTCGCCACCCGTGACAAGGATCTGCTCCGCCTCGCAGTCCGGTCGGGCTGTTCGAGCCTGTTCGT
>JANYLG010000175.1 GCA_025363775.1 Acidobacteriota bacterium
GCCGGTCGCCCGGATAGCAGAACCCGCGAGGGCGACCGGCCGGTCGCTCCTGCAACAATTGTTGGGGTATCAGCCGATCGGTCAATCCACACTGAATTGACATCTCGGCTCCTTGCCACCTGAGTGGTGGCCGTTGAACCACGACGTCCAGAAGGAGAATCATGAGCGCTTCCCGACAGTACGAACTCGTCTACATCGTCTCGCCCGACGCGAGCGAGCAGGACGTCACCGATCTGCACGCGCAGGTCGAGGCCGTCATTGCCCGTATCGGCGGCGAGCTGGTGAAGTCTGAAAACTGGGGCCGTCGCAAGATGGCCTATGAGATCGGGCCGCACAAGGAAGGCGTCTACGTCCTCGAGCTGATTAACGGCGCCGGCGAGCTGATGAAGGAGCTCGAGCGGCGGCTGCGCGTCAGTGAGAAGGTCCTGCGCTATCTCGTCGTCCGCGTGGATGAGGAGTTGCGCACCGCCGAGCGCGCCCGGTCGCGCCGCAAGGTACGGACGGGGCCGCCAGGAGGCGAGGGGACCGGGATGGGCACAGACGGCGGCTACGACCGCGATGAAGCGGAGGGATAACCATGGCTGACGAACAGAGACGAGGCGGGGGCGGAGGCGGCGGACGCGGTGGGCGTGGCGGGGCGCGCGGCGCGACTGCCGAAAAGGGACCAGCGCAGCGGCGGTCGCTCTTCCGGCGCCGGAAGGTGTGCAAGTTCTGCTCGGAGAAGATCGACTACATAGACTACAAGGACGTGCGGATGCTGATGCCGTTCGTGCCGGACCGTGGCAAGATCCTGCCGCGCCGGATCTCGGGCGTGTGCGCGCCGCACCAGCGCGCCCTGCAGACCGCCATCAAGCGGGCCCGCCAGCTGGCCCTCGTGCCCTACGTGACGGACTGAAAGGTGACGGAACATGGAAGTCATTCTGCGTGAACACGTCGACAATCTCGGCCGCCGTGGCGATGTCGTGAAGGTGGCCAATGGCTACGGCCGGAACTTCCTGCTGCCCCGCAAGCTGGCGCTGCCGGTGAACGAGCAGAACCGCCGCCAGATCGAGCGCGAGCGGAAAGTGGTCGATGCGCGCGAACTGCAGGAGCGGCAGGACGCCGAGGCGATCGCCACCAAGCTGGCGGCCGTCGAAATCGTGTTCGCCCGCCGCGTGGGCGATCACGACGCGCTCTACGGGTCGGTGACGACGGCCGATATCGCCGACGCGCTGACCGAGAGGAAGTTCGATATCGAGAAGCGGAAGATCGTGCTCGCCGAGCCGCTCAAGCAGCTGGGCGAGTTCGAAGTGCCGGTCAAGATCCACCGCGACGTGCCGGCGCACGTGAAGGTGAAGGTGGTGCCGCTCGGCACTGCCCAGCCGACCGACGCCCCGCCCGCGACGCCGCACTCGTAGCACCCTCACTGCAGGGGCGACCGGCCGGTCGCCTCTGCAGGCCCTCCCCGTTCGACTCCCACGCCTGGGGTTCGTACCATACGCCACCTCATGCCGATCGTGACTGTTCTCTGCTTGTACGGCGTGTTCCTGTGGATTGGCATCGCGGCAGGACACAAGGCCTCCGGCGGCGGGTGGAGCGACCTGCCCGTGGCCGGGCCTGTGGATGTGGGGCCGGGCGCCGGGCTGGCTGGTCGCCGGATCGCTGGCCTCTCCGGCGTACTACACGGCCGCGTCCTGGGTGACGTCGATCCGGGACTGGCGGCGGGCGGATCGGCCGCGCGATCCCCGCCGTGATAGGGTACACTGATGCCCCGGTCGTCCCGATCTCAAATCGACGAATTCGTCTCGACATCCCGGCTCTGAACTCTTTTGTGCCCGAGATGACCACCGTCGTTGAACGCACGCTGCCGCACAACCTCGAGGCCGAGCGATCGGTTCTCGGGGCGATCCTGATTCAGAACGACGCCTACAACATGGCGGCGGAACTGCTGCGCCCGGAGGACTTCTACCGGGACGCCCACCGCCGGATCTTCGACAAGATCATTGCGCTCGCAGAGCGCAGGACGGCGGTGGACTTTGTCACGCTCAAGGAAGAGCTGGTCCGCGCCGGCGAACTCGATGCCGTGGGCGGGCCGGCCTACATCGCCTCGCTCGTTGACGGCGTGCCGCGCGCGACCAACGTCGAGTACTACGCGAAAATCGTCAAGGAGAAGTCGATTCTCCGGAACCTGATTGGCGCGGCCAACACGATCCTGCAGGACGCGTACGAGGCCGACCAGGATGCGGCCGAGATCCTCGACCGCGCCGAGCACTCGATCTTCCAGATCGCCGAGGGGCGGATCCGCACCGGCTTCATTTCCCTCTACGACATCGCCCAGGACAGCGTCGAGGCGATCCAGAAGGCGCACGAAGAGAAGCAGTTGATCACCGGCGTGCCGACCGGGTTCCACGACCTGGACAGACTCACGTCCGGACTGCAGCGCGGCGACCTGATCATCATCGCATCGCGCCCGTCGATGGGAAAGACGTCGCTTGCGCTGAACATGGCGCAGCACGTCGGGACGAAGACGGACAAGACGGTGGGGGTGTTCAGCCTCGAAATGTCGCGGGAGCAGCTGTTCCTGCGCATGCTCTCGTCCGAGTCGCAGATTGACGGCCACAACCTCCGCACTGGTTTCCTCCGCAGCGACGATTGGGGGCGGTTGACGGAGGCGTTGGGCGTGCTCGGGCAGGCAAAGGTCTACATCGACGATTCGCCCGGCATGGGCGTGCTGGAGATGCGGGCGAAGGCGCGCAGACTGGCCGCCGAGCACGGGCTGCACCTGGTCATCGTGGATTACATCCAGTTGATGCAGGGCCGCGGCCGGTTCGACAACCGCACCCAGGAACTCGGCGCAATCTCGCGCGCTCTGAAAATGCTGGCCAAGGAACTGAACGCTCCGGTGGTCGTGTTGTCGCAGTTGAGCCGCGCGCCGGAAGCCCGATCGGACCACAGGCCGCAACTCTCGGACCTGCGCGAGTCGGGCGCCCTCGAGCAGGACGCCGACGTCGTGATGCTGATCTACCGCGAGGACCGGTACAACCCGCAGGCGGAGAACGACAGCGTCGCGGAGATCATCGTCGCCAAGCAGCGTAACGGTCCGACCGACACGGTGAAGCTGGCGTTCATCAAGGAACGCACCCGCTTCGAGAACTACGACCCGGGCGTGCAATGAAGCCTGCGAAGACCTTCTTTGTCTGCCAGGAATGCGGCGCACAAGCCCCGAAGTGGATGGGGCGCTGCGCGGAGTGCGGCGCCTGGAACTCGCTGGTCGAAGAGCGCGCGCAGGAAGCACTCTCCGCGGCCGGCGCCACCTCGCCCGCTCGCTACGCGCTTGGCGGCGGTGCCGGCGCGCGCTTGTACGCCGACATTCAGATGGCCGATTCGCCCCGGCTGGCCACCGGCATCGAGGAGTTCGACCGTGTGCTGGGCGGCGGCGTCGTGCCAGGCTCGCTCGTGCTGCTTGGCGGCGAGCCTGGCATCGGCAAGTCCACGCTGCTCCTGCAGGTGGCAGCGTCGTTCGCGCGCACCGTGGGCCCCGTGCTGTACAGCTCCGGTGAAGAGTCGGAACACCAGGTCAAGTCGCGGGGAGAGCGCCTGGGCGTCGGCGACGCGCCGATCTATCTTCTCGCCGAGACCTGCCTCGAGCGGATCCTGGAAGAGGCGGCACGCCTGAAGCCGGCGCTGCTCGTGGTGGACTCGATCCAGACGGTGTTCTCGCTGAAGCTCCAGTCGGCGCCCGGCAGCATCGGCCAGGTTCGCGAGGCGGCCACCCAGTTGCTGTTCACGGCGAAGGGACACAACCTCCCGACGTTCCTCGTGGGCCACGTGACGAAGGAAGGGAGTCTGGCCGGGCCGAAGTCGCTCGAGCACATCGTGGACACGGTGCTCTACTTCGAGGGCGAGCAGCACCACATTCACCGGATCATCCGCGCCGTGAAGAACCGGTTCGGCGAGGTGTCGGAACTGGGCGTCTTCGAGATGACCGGGAGCGGCCTTCGGCCGGTGCCCAATCCCTCGCAGCTCTTCCTGGCTGAGCGGCCCGCCGAGTCGCCCGGGTCGGCCGTCGTCTGCTGCATCGAAGGCTCGCGTCCCATCCTCGTCGAGGTGCAGGCGCTCGTGAGCGGCAGCCTCTACGGGAACGCGCGACGAATGGCCATAGGTATCGACCAGAACCGGCTCTCCCTGCTGGTGGCGGTGCTCGAGAAGAGGGCCGGCCTGAGCCTCGTGGGCGAGGACGTGTTCGTCAACGTGGCCGGGGGCATGTCGATCGACGAACCGGCCGCCGATCTGGCGGTGGCAGCCGCCGTGGCGTCGAGCGTTCGCAACCGCCCCGTGCGTCCCAAGACCGCGGTCTTCGGCGAAATCGGCCTCGCCGGCGAGGTCCGTGCCGTGACCCAGGCCGCCCGGCGGGTGAGAGAAGCTGCACAGATGGGGTTCACTCGCTGTATCCTTCCTAGAGGGAACATCGATCCCCGGGACCTGCCCGCCAACGACTCGTGCGAGCTCGTGGGCGTGGCGACGGTCGGGAACGCGCTCGACGCGCTCTTCGCCTAGACGCCTTCCAGGGCACGACAGCGAAGATCGTCGACGGCCCCCCCGGCGATCTCGGAGGGTTGCGGCGGACCACCTGGCCGCACCGGCCTGGCCATCACTCCCGATGCCCGGCCGGACGTCGTCGCTTACTCGGACGTGGATCGTGGAGCCCACGGATGACTTGGTTCATACTCGCCCGCACGCTGTTCATCGCCGCGCTCGGGTTCACCGCCAGCCTGCTCCAGCCGCTGTCGGGGTTCGGCCTCGAGGGCGGCCTCTCCCTGGCTGCCAACGTCGTGTTCGGCCTGGGCCTCGCCGTCCTCATCATCGTGTTCGAGTTGCGCCTGAAGGAAGTGGCGGTCACGACGATGCTCGGCGCGCTCCTGGGCGGCGTGACGGGACTCGCGATCGCGAAGACGATCGAAGCCGCGCTCGCGTGGGCCGACACCCGCGACCCGCGCGTCGCCTTCCTTCGCAGCGTCGTGCTCCTGGTCCTGCCCTACATCGGCACGGTGATGGGCGCCCGCAAGGGGGAATGGCTGGAGCCCGCCAGGCTCGTGGGCCTGTTCCGCGCGGCCGGGCCGCAGCGACGCTACAAGGTGCTCGACACCAGCGTGATCATCGACGGCCGCATCGCCGATATCTGCGAGACCGGCTTCGTCGACGGCGCCCTGGTGATCCCGCAGTTCGTCCTCAAGGAACTGCAGCTCGTCGCCGACTCATCGGACGCGCTCAAGCGCAACCGCGGTCGCCGAGGACTCGACATCCTGCAGAAGATCCAGAAGATGTCGGGTGTCGAAGTGGTCATTTCCGACGTCGATTTCCCGGAGGTCCGCGAGGTGGACCTGAAACTGATCGAACTCGCGCGCTCGCTCCAGGGGAAGATCGTCACCAACGACTTCAACCTGAACAAGGTGGCGCAACTGCGTGGCGTGGACGTGCTGAACATCAATCAGCTCGCCAACTCCCTGAAGCCCGTCGTGCTGCCCGGCGAGATCATGAGGGTCTTCATCCTCAAGGAAGGCAAGGAATACAACCAGGGCGTGGCCTACCTCGACGACGGGACGATGGTCGTCGTGGACAACGCGCGGAAGATGATCTCGAAGACAATCGACGTGGTGGTCACCAGCGTGCTGCAGACCACCGCGGGCAAGATGATCTTCGGCCGGTACATCGAGTCCGGCGCCCAGGCGCCGCCCCTGGTTGCCAGCAGCGGCCCGGCTCCATTGACCCAGCAGGCGCAGCAGAGCCAGCCGAAGCAAAACGGCGCCGTCCTGGCGTCGGCACCCGCGGGCGCCGGAGACAAGGACGACGGGAACCGGCGGCCGCGGTGAGCGTCCCGCCCTTTCACTGGTGGCGGACGGTCTTCTTCCTGATCCCGGCGATCGCCCTCTACACGATCGTCCTGGGCACGCTGTCGATTACCTCCAGCCTCTTCCAGCAGAGCGGCTTCTTCGCGCACCGATGCGCGCGCGCCTGGTCGTGGCTCATCCTCGCGACGACGGGCGTGCAGGTCGAGGTCAGCGGCCTCGAGCGGCTGACCCCGGGCACGACGTACATCCTCGTGTCGAACCACCAGAGCATCTACGACATCCCGATCATCTTCTGGAACGTGCCCTGGCAGTTGCGCATCATCGCCAAGGCGTCGCTCGGGCGGTTTCCGTTTCTCGGCTGGCACCTGAGCCGAACGGGTCATCTGCTCGTCGATCGCCGGCGACCCGATCCGGTCGGCATCCTGAAGCGCTGGAAGGGGCTGGTCTCGCGGGGGCTCTCGCTGATCGTGTTTCCGGAAGGGACGCGAAGCGCCGACGGCACGGTCGGCCGCTTCAAGGGCGGGAGCTTCCTCCTCGCCATCCAGGCGGGCCTGCCGATCGTCCCGATCTCGGTGAGCGGGAGTCGTCACGTGATGCTGAAGAACCGACTGATGACGTGTCCCGGTCACGTCCGCCTCGTCGTGCACGACCCGGTTTCGACGGCCGGCCTCGACGCCACCGCCGAGGGCGCGCGCCGCCTCGCCCAGCAGATCCGCGGAACCGTCCGCGCCGACGTCGACGAACCCGCGACGTCCCAGACGTTGTAGCCAGGCTCCCGCGGCGACGACCCGGGCGCTGGTCGTGATCGACGCTCCGCGCCAGTGGCCTGCCGAATACCTGGCGTCCGCGCTCGACCTCACCGCCAATCGAGTCCTCTGCCGTTGTCCGCGGAGGCGAAAGCGATCGGTTCGTCGTATAATAAAAGGTTGCGCCCCCAGGCGACGGATTCAGGAGCCGGGAGGCTTCCGACGAACGGGTCATGTACGTCTCTGCCATCATTGCAGCCGGAGGACACGGACGACGACTTGGTGCGGGTGTGCCCAAGCAGTTGCTCGACCTGGCCGGCCGCCCGATGCTGCGGTGGAGCATCGACGCCTTCCTCGCGTGCGACCGCGTGAACGAGGTGGTGGTGGTGGTCCCCCCCGAATGGGCGGACGCGCCCCCCGCGTGCCTCCGCGTGCCGGGCGTGCGGGTTGTCGTCGGGGGCGAGCGCCGGCAGGATTCGGTGGCCAACGGATTCGACGCCGTCTCGACGCGGAGCGACGTCGTCCTGATCCACGACGCCGCGAGGCCGTTCGTGGACGCGGCGATGATCGGCCGGGCGATCGACGCGGCCGCGGAGACGGGCGCCGCCATCGTGGCCGTCCCTGCGCGCGACACGATCAAGTGGTCGCCGGCCGAGGTGGGGATCCCGGCCGGAGGGCAGGCTGGAGGCGATCGGCGCATCGTCGAGCGTACGCTGTCGCGTGAGTCGATCTTTCTCGCGCAGACGCCGCAGGCATTCCGTCGCCACGTGTTGCGGGAGGCGGTAGCGCTGGGGCGAGCCGGCGTCGAGGGCACCGACGAGGCGGCGCTGGCCGAGCAGGCCGGGCACCAGGTTCGGCTGGTCGAGGGCAGCGCGCGGAACATCAAGGTGACGACGGCCGAGGATTTCGCGATTGCGAAGGCGCTGCTGGAGATGACGAACGACACCAGGACGGACGCGAGCGGGTTTCGTATCGGGTCGGGCTACGACCTGCATCGCCTCGTCGAGGGGCGTCCGCTGATCCTCGGCGGCGTGAGGATTCCCTTCGACCGTGGCCTCGCAGGCCACTCCGACGCCGACGTGCTGTGCCATGCAATCACCGACGCGATCCTGGGTGGAGCCGCCGCGGGTGACATCGGCCAGCTTTTTCCCGACACCGACGATCGGTGGCGGGGGGCGTCGAGCGTCGAGCTGTTGCGCCAGGCGGTTGACCTCGTCCGCGCCCGTGGGTTCCGGATTGTAAACCTCGACGCCACGATCATCGCCGAGCGGCCGAAGCTCGGGGCGCACCGAGCGTCGATCGCCGCGTCGCTGGCGAGCGTCATCGGCATCCCGGACAGCGTGGTGAGCGTGAAAGCCAAGACGAACGAGGGCGAGGACGCGACCGGGCGCGGCGAAGCCATTGCCGTGCATGCCGTGGCGCTGCTCGAACAGCTCCCAGCAGGCAGCGGCCAGCGATCAGCCAACCCCGGAGCGAGCGAGCTGCCAGCTGCCAGCTGTCAGCTGCCGGCTGTGAACCCATGAGAGTTCGCTTCGCACCGAGTCCAACCGGCCATCTGCACGTCGGCAACGCGCGCACGGCCCTGTTCAACTGGCTGATGGCGCACGGGTCCGGGGGAACCTTCATTCTGCGGATCGAAGACACCGACGGGGAGCGATCCACGCGCGAGTCGGAGGAGGCCATCCTCGAGGACCTGCAGTGGCTCGGCTTGCAGTGGGACGAGGGGCCCGATATCGGCGGACCGTGCGGCCCCTACCGGCAGTCGGAGCGTCTCCATCTCTATCGCTCCTACGCGGCCGAGCTGATCTCGGCCGGCGACGCCTATCACTGTTTCTGTTCGCCCGAGCGGCTCGAGGCCGAACGGCAGGCGGCGCTGGCCAGGAGACAACCGCCGAAGTACTCCGGGGCCTGCCGGTCGGTCCCCGCCGCCGACGCCCGGGAGCGGATGGCGCGAGGCGAACGCGCGGTCGTGCGGTTCAAGGTGCCCGCTGGCCGGGAGATCGTGTTCGCGGACCTCGTGCGCGGCGACGTGGTGTTCCACACGAGCGTGATTGGTGACCCCGTGCTGCTGCGATCCGACGGCAGCCCCGCGTACAACTTCGCCGTCGTCGTGGACGACGCGCTGATGGAAGTGACGCACGTCGTGCGGGGCGAGGATCACATCTCGAACACGCCGCGGCAGTTGCTGATCTACGAGGCGCTCGGCTTCACGCCGCCCGCCTTCGCCCACCTGTCGCTCGTGATGGGCCCCGACCACACGCCGCTGTCCAAGCGGCACGGCGCGACGTCGGTGGCCGAGTTCCGGGCAAAGGGATACCTGCCCGAGGCGCTCGTGAACTACCTCGCCCTGATCGGGTGGTCGCCGGGCGGCGACGACGAGTTGCTGCCGGTGGACGAGCTGGCGCGGCGGTTTTCGATCGGAGCGGTCGGGCACAGCGCCGGCATCTTCGACGAAGGGAAGCTGGCGTGGGCGGACCGTCACTACCTCCGCATGGCCGACCCCGCGCGGCTCGTACGGCTCGCGCTCACGTTCTTCCGGCGAGAGGGCCTGGTGGGCGATCCGAGTGCGGCCGGGATCGAGTACCTGACTGCGGTGGTGCCGATGGCGGCCGCCTCGGTCGATCGGCTCGACGAGATCCCGTCTCGCCTGCGGTTCCTGTTCGCGTTCGACCCGCGGAAAGCGGCGTCGGAGCCGGGGGTGATGGAGGTGCTGGCGCACGACGGGGCACGCGCGGTGATCGAGTGCCTCGCGCGCGAGTTGTCGCGCGGGCCGCGGCTCGCGGACCGCGATCGATTCCGCGCCGTCGTCGCGGCGGTGAAGCAGCAGACGGGGCAGAAGGCACAGGGGCTCTTTCACCCGATCCGGGTCGCGCTGACCGGGGCCGCCGACGGCCCTGAGCTCGACCAGGCCGTGCCGGCGATCGACCGGGGAGCGGAGTTGCCCGGCGCCGCCGGCCTCGCGCCGATCCTCGGATGTCGCGAGCGCGCGGCGGCGTTTGCGGAAGCGTTGCGAAATGCGTAGCCGGCAGCCAGCAGCTGCCAGCAGGCAGCGGATCATGCGTGATCAGCAGTCCGCTGTCGGCTGCCAGCTGTCAGCTGCCGGCGGTTCGCGATGATCATCTACGGCATCAACCCGGTCACCGAGGCACTCCGCGCCGGACGCGTGCGGACGCTTCGGGTGTCGGGCCGGTCGGACCAACGGGTGCAGGAGGTGCTCCGCCTGGCTGGCGCGGCGCGCGTGCGCGTTCAGCGCGCCGACGGGATGGAACTGGACCGCGTCGCGCGGGGCGGTCTGCACCAGGGCGTCGTGGCCGAGATGGACGAGGCGCCCGAGTACGACACGGCCGACCTCGTGCGGGGGGCGAAGGACGCGCCGCTGATCGTGGTGCTCGACGGCGTCGAAGACCCGCACAACTTCGGCGCCATCCTGCGAGTGGCCGATGCGGCAGGGGTGGACGGCGTGATTCGTCAGACCCGTCGCGCCGCCTCGCTCGACGGCGTGGCCGCGAAGGCGTCAGCAGGCGCCATTGTGCACGTCCGGATCGCGAGCGTCGTGAATATCGCCCGCGCGATCGACGACCTGAAGAATGCCAACGTCTGGACGGTTGGGCTGGCCAGCGACGCGCCGGAGGGTTACACCGATCTGGATCTGACGATGCCGACGGCGCTTGTGTTGGGCGGCGAGGGCGACGGGCTCCGGCGGCTGGTTCGGGAGAAATGCGACCGCCTGGCGTCGATCCCGATGCTCGGGCACGTGGGGAGCGTCAACGTGAGCGTCGCCGCTGGCATCGTGCTGTTCGAAGCGGTCCGTCAGCGCAGGGCAGGGCGCGGCCAGGCGGCGAGCGCGAGCGGCCAGGCGGGGCCGAAGGAAGGCGCGTCCGGGGCCGGGGGACCAGAAAATGGTGTCTGAGGGGGCGGCGTCGGCCTTGCCCCTTGGCACAGGATGTGCTATATTCCATCCTTTGTTCTGGCTGGCGTAGCTCAGTCCGGTAGAGCGGCTGATTTGTAATCAGCGGGTCGGGGGTTCAAATCCCTTCGCCAGCTCCATCGGCTTGGCGCGAGGAGGCCCTGTCGGTGGCGACGGGCGAGGTTTGCCTGCCAGGCACGTGCGGCGGACGGATCCGGCAAGAGGTGTGGCGAGGTTGCAGAGCGGTCAAATGCAACAGACTGTAAATCTGTCGCCCAAGTGGCTTCGGAGGTTCGAATCCTCCCCTCGCCACCAGCCTTCGCTCGCGGACCGATCGAAGGCCAGCACGCCGCAGCCCGCAGGGCGAAGGCGGGCTCTTGCCACAGGTGTGTGACGGTGTGATCGGGTGGCGGGAAGCTGCCCGTGCGCATAGCCCAGGGGGGAAGGCTCGGCGAGCGGGAGTAACTCAGTGGTAGAGTCACAGCCTTCCAAGCTGTTGGTCGCGGGTTCGATCCCCGTCTCCCGCTCCAGACTTCGCTCGCGCAGCGAATGAAGTCTGTCCGCCGAAGCCCGAAGGGCGAAGGCGGATGATTCGTGGGCAGCAGGTCTGCCCGGGCAACAGGTCCCGTTGCCGATGTAGCTCAGTAGGCAGAGCGCGTCCTTGGTAAGGACGAGGTCACCGGTTCGAACCCGGTCATCGGCTCCAGTTCAGGCAGCCACGCCTTGGCGGGTACCGCGTCGAGCGGCACCGGCCAGGGCGGGCGGCCGTGAGGATCACGCGCATGGCGAAAGAGAAATTTGATCGTACGAAACCGCACGTGAACGTGGGGACGATCGGGCATATCGACCACGGGAAGACCACGTTGACGTCGGCGCTGACGAAGGTGGCGTCGCTGAAGGGGTGGGCGAAGTACGTGTCGTATGACGAGGTGGCGAAGGCGTCG
>JANYLG010000209.1 GCA_025363775.1 Acidobacteriota bacterium
GCTCTGTCTCTGTCCCTGTCCCTGTCCGCTGCCAGCTCTGTCACTATCCGCTGCCAGCTGCCAGCCCTGTCCCTGTCCCTGTCCCTGTCCGCTGCCGGCTCTGTCACTATCCGCTGCCAGCTGCCAGCTCTGTCTCTGTCCCTGTCCCTGTCCGCTGCCAGCTCTGTCACTATCCGCTGCCAGCTGCCAGCTCTGTCTCTGTCCCTGTCCCTGTCCGTATCCGCTGCCGGCTCTGTCACTATCCGCTGCCAGCTGCCAGCTCTGTCTCTGTCCGCTGTCAGCTCTGTCCCTGTCCCAACCTCACCCTCACCGTCGTCCCCTTCCCCACCGAGGAGGTGATCTGGATCTCGCCGTGGTAGTCGGAGACGATGCGGTGGACGATGGCAAGGCCGAGGCCGCTGCCGCGGGCGAACGTGCCGTGAAACGGCTGAAAGATCCCGTCGAGTTCTTCGGGCGGGATGCCGACGCCTTCGTCCTGTACCTCGAGGATCGCGCCGGCTGGAGGGACCGCGCTGTCTGATGCGGCAGCGCCTTCTCGCACGCCATCCAGAGCCGCTGTGGATGCCGCGTCTGGCTCCGCCATGACCGCGAGGCGCAACCGGCCGCCCGAGGGCATGGCGCGCAGGCCGTTGGTAGCCAGGTTCCACAGGATCTGTCGCACCTGGCCTTCATCCGCGTCGAACCACACCGGATCGTCGGGCGCCTCGACGTCGATCGTGTGGATGGCCTGCACCTCGGGGCTGTTGCGAAGCAGCATGGCCGTGTCGGTGACGGTCTTGACCAGGTCGAGGCGCTCGACCGCGCTGCGCTGGGGCCGGGCGTAGCTGAGAAAACTGCGAATCGTGTCGTTCAACCGCTTCGACTCGCGCAGGACGATGTCCATCAGCTGGGCCTGCTCGTCGTTGAGCGTCAGTTCCTCGCGAAGCACCTGGATCGAGCCGGCCATCGAGGCGAGCGGGTTGCGGATCTCGTGGGCCATGCCCGCGGCCATCTCGCCCACGACGGCAAGACGCTGCTTGACGCGCGCATCGCGCTCGAGGCGCTTCACGTCGGTGATGTCCTGGAACGTGATCACGAAGCCCAGCTTGCCGCCTGGCGTCAGGAGATGGGCGGCCGCCATCCCGATCTCGATCGTCCGGCCGGTGGGCGCCGGGTACAGGAAATCCGATCGCCGGCTCCGCGCCCCGTCCAGGTCCCGCGCGATCAGCCGCCGGACGTCCTCCGGCAGCTGCAGCACCTCTCCCACGTCGTGGCCGACGACCGCGTCGGCCTCGAGGCCCGTGATCGTCTCTGCCGCGTGGTTGAACGAGAGGACCAGCCCGTTGATGTCCGTCGTGAGCAGGCCGCTGGTGAGGCTGTCGATGATGTCCTGGTTGAACGCCTGCAGGTTCGCGATCTCCGTGGAGGCGCTCTCGAGGCTGACGCCTGCGCGCCGCAGCCGCTCGGCCAGCGAGCCTGACAGCGCGCCGACGGCCAGGAAGGCAAGAGCGTTGATCCCGACCAGATAGAGCGCGACCCGCCCGGGAGGCAGCGCCTGGCCGGTCGCCACAAACGGCCCGGCGCCCTCGCCCCCCCCCTGATACTGCACGAGGACGAGTCCGGCGTACAACAGCGACGACAGGATGGCGACCGTGAGCGCGCCCCGGCGCCGCATCAGCGAACTGGCCGCGATGATCGGCAGGACGTAGAGCAGCGAGAAGTAGCTGGTCACGCCGCCGGTGACGACAATGATGCCGGAGACGACGACGGCGTCCACGGTCAACTGCACGTCGGCCAGCCACGGCCATCGATCGGCCCTCTTCAGCGCCAGCGCATAGAGGGCCGTGAAGAAGTAGGTGAGTCCGATCAGGGAGTAGAACGCGTTGATCGGCGGCGCCCCGGGCGAGGCGAGCTGGATCAGCACGCCTGAACCGAGCAGCAGCGTGGTGATGACGGCTCGGCCGGCAATCAGCCAGGCGAGCCGGCGTCTGCGCTCGGAGAAGGCCATAGACAGGGCTGGCAGCTGGCAGCTGGCAGCTGGCAGCGGAGAGCGGACAGTCGAGAGCTGGCAGCTGGCAGCTGCCCGCCGCTGTTACGTGAGCTTGCTGATCATCGAGAAGATCGGCATGTACATCGCGATCACAATGCCGCCGACGATGATACCGAGGAACGCGATCATGATCGGCTCCATGAGCGTCAGGAGGCCGGCCACCGCGACATCCACTTCTTCCTCGTAGAAGTCGGCGATCTTGGAGAGCATCGTGTCGAGCGCGCCGGTCGCCTCACCGACCCCGATCATCTGCGTCACCATCGCGGGGAAGACGCCCGTCTCCTTGAGCGGAGCCGACACCGTCTCGCCGCGCTCGATGCTCTTGCGCGTCGTCATGATCCCGTCCTCGACGATCGCGTTGCCGGCGGTCTTGGCCGTGATCTCGAGGCCGTCGAGGATCGGGACGCCCGAGCTGATCAGCGTGGAGAGCGTGCGGCAGAAGCGCGCGACGGCAATCTTCCGCATGATCATGCCGAGGACCGGCAGCCTCAGCACGAGACGGTCGATGACGTGGCGGCCGCCGTTGGTCCCGTAGTACTGCTTCAGGGCAAACGTCATGGCGACAAGGCCGACCACGATGAACGGCAGGAACCTGACGAGCGAGTCGCTCATCCAGATCACGACGCGCGTGGGAAGCGGGAGTTCGGCGCCGAGGCCGGCGAACATGGCGGCAAACGTCGGGATGACCTTCCAGAGGATGACGGCGACCACCCCGGCGGCGATGGTCAGGACGGCGATCGGGTACATCATCGCCGACTTCACCTGCTGCTTCAACTTGACGTTCTTCTCGATGTAGACCGCAAGCCGCTTCAGGATGGTGTCGAGGATACCGCCCGCTTCGCCGGCGGCAATCATGTTCGTGAAGAGGGCGTCGAACACCTTCGGGTGCTTCTTCATGGCGTCGGCCAGCGACGACCCGCCCTCGACGTCGCTCCGGGTCTCGATGATCACCCGCGCGAAGTTCTTGTCCTCTTCCTGGTTGCCCAGGATGTCGAGGCACTGCACGAGCGGGAGGCCGGCGTCGATCATGACCGAGAACTGCCGGGTGAACACGGCCAGGTTCTTGGAGTTGACGCGGCGCGCCCTGGGGCGCTTCGTCACCGCCTTCTGATCGGCCCTGGCCTTGGCCGGCGCGATCTTCGTGACGAGAACCTGGTCCCTGCGCAACGCGGCCGTCGCTCCTTCCAGCGTGTCGGCGATGCGCTCGCCGCTCACCGTCTCGCCGCCGCGCGTCCGCCCGGTATATGCAAAAGTCGCCATGGTCGTCCCCCTGGACCGGCAAAACGCCGATCCGACTGTGCTTCGACGCCGGTCCCGCACACGCCTACCGCTTCAACGGAGGCCTTCCCGCCTGGTCGCCCGTGGCGCCCGTCGGCCGCCCGAGCCCGGCGCCGGCCACCACACCGACGCCCCGGTTGATCATGTCCACGAGTTCGTCCCTGTGGGAGGAGGCGCTCAGTGCCGTGTCCATCGTGATCAGCCGGTTGAAGAACAACGTCGCCAGCGACTGGTTCAGCGTCTGCATCCCCACCCGCTCCTGGCCCGTCTGCATCGAGGAGTAGATCTGGTGGACCTTATCCTCGCGGATCAGATTCCGAATCGCGGAGGTCGGCACCAGAATCTCGGTGGCGACGACTCGGCCCGGTTGGCCCGCGCGCGGAAGCAGCGTCTGGCAGACGATGCCCTCGAGGACCAGTGAGAGCTGGGTGCGGATCTGTCCCTGCTGGTGCGCCGGGAAGATGTCGATGATGCGGTTGATCGTCTGCGAGGCGGAGTTGGTGTGCAGCGTCGCAAACGTCAGGTGGCCCGTTTCCGCGATCCGCAGCGCCGATTCCACCGTCTCGAGGTCCCGCATCTCGCCAACGAGCACGATATCGGGGTCCTCGCGGAGCGCGGCGCGCAGGGCCGCGCCGAAGCCCGACGTGTCGCTGTGCACCTCGCGCTGGTTCACCAGGCAATTCTTGTGGTGGTGAATGTACTCGATCGGGTCCTCGATCGTGAGGATGTGGTCGTGTCGCTCGGCGTTGATCTTGTCGAGCATCGCGGCGAGCGTCGTGGACTTGCCGCTGCCGGTCGGACCGGTCACCAGGACGAGGCCGCGCGGCTTCTCGGCGAGTTTGATGATCACGGCCGGGAGGCCCAACTCCTGGAACGTCCGGACCCGTTCGGGGATCAGTCGGTAGACGGCCGCCACCGCGCCGCGCTGGTTGAAGACGTTGCACCGAAACCGGGCGATGCCCCGGATCCCGAACGAGAAGTCCAGCTCCATCGTCTCTTCGAAGCGCTTCTTCTGCGCGTCGGTGAGCACGCTGTAGATGAGCTGCTTGGTGTCCGCCGCCGAGAGGTCGGGCATCGGCAGCCGCTGCAGCTTGCCGTGAACGCGCACCTGTGGCGGAGTGTTCGTGGTGATATGGAGGTCCGAGCCCTCCAGTTCCACGGTGGTCTTGAGGAGTTCTGGCAGGGTCAACATCGCTCAGTTCACCGTTTCCCTCAGCACTTCCTCGAGCGTCGTCTGTCCTTGCTTCACCTTTCGCAGCCCGCTCTGGCGGAGCGTGATCATGCCGCGCTCGACGGCCTTCCTCCGAAGCTCGAGGCCGGACGCCCCGACGAGGATCAGTTCCTTGATCTCGTCGTCCACCTCCATGACTTCGTAGAGGCCGACGCGCCCCTTGAACCCGGTGTTGTTGCACTTCTCGCAGCCCCGCCCCTTCGACGGCGTTACCGACGCCGCGTCCTCCGGGCTGAACCCGACCTTCATCAGCGTGGGCGCCGCGACCGCCACCGGCTCCACACACACCTTGCAGACCCGGCGGACGAGGCGCTGCGCGCAAATCAGGTTCACCGAGCTGGCGACCAGGAACGGCTCGATCCCCATGTTCATCAAACGGCTGATCGTGCTTGGCGCATCGTTGGTGTGCAGCGTCGAGAGCACGAGGTGGCCAGTGAGCGCCGCCTTGATCCCGATCTCCGCCGTCTCGAAGTCGCGAATCTCGCCGACCAGGATGATGTTCGGGTCCTGCCGGAGGAATGCGCGCAGGGCCGCGGCGAAATTCAGTCCGATCCCCTCCCGAATCTGCACCTGGTTGATCCCGGGCAGGTTGAACTCAACCGGGTCCTCCGCGGTCATGATGTTCGTTTCGGGGGTATTCAGCTTGGCGATCGAGGAGTAGAGGGTGTTCGTCTTGCCGCTCCCCGTCGGCCCCGTCACGAGCACCATGCCCCATGGCCGGCTGATCGCCTCCTCGTAGCGCGCGAGCGACTCCACTTCGAAGCCGAGCTTCGTCATGTCGAGCATCAGCTTGTCGCGATCGAGGAGCCGGAGGACGATCTTCTCGCCAAACAACGTCGGCAGGCAGGAGACGCGGAAGTCGATCTCCTTGGTACGGCCCGCGTCGTTGAAGCGGATCTTGATGCGCCCGTCCTGCGGAAGGCGCTTCTCGGCGATGTCGAGCTTCGCCATGATCTTCACGCGCGAGGCGATCGGATCGCGAAACTTCAGCGGCGGCGCCATGATGTTGTAGAGCACGCCGTCGATGCGGTAGCGGATGCGAAGTTCCTTCTCGTAGGGCTCGATGTGGATGTCGCTGGCGCCCTTCGAGATGGCCGACATCAGCATCACGTTGACGAGCCGGATGACGGGCGCCTCTTCCCCCTGCCTCGCCAGCGCCTCGACGCTGATCTCCCCGAGCTCCTCGAGGACCTCCACCTCGGACGCATCACCAACGGCAGATCCTGCAGCGCCTGCGTGGCAAAATCGAGCGCGCTCGGCTGCCCGTTGCCGACGGCCGCCTTCGCCGCGAGATTGTAGTACCGCAGGATCGCCTCGGCCACCGCCGACTCGGAAGCCACCACGGGCTCGACGTTATACCCCGTCATGAACTTGATGTCGTCCATGGCGAAGACGTTCGTCGGGTCGGTCATCGCGATCGTCAGCGTGGCGCCCGAGCGGCTGAGGGGGAGGATCTGGTACTTCTGCGCGGTTTCTGCGGGAATCAGCTTGATGACCGTCTGATCGATCTGGAAGTCGCCGAGGTTGATCGACGGGACGCCGTACTGCCGGCTGAGCAGCGCGGTGATCTCCTCGTCCTTGACCAAGCCAAGCTTGACGAGGTTGAGGCCCAGCTTGCCCCCGTTGGCCTTCTGGTAGTTCAAGGCCTCCTGAAGCTGCACGGGAGTGATCCGCTTTTCTTTGAGGAGGAGTTCGCCTATCCGGACGGCCATGGTCGACTACATCTGGAAGACAACGGTTTACGAGAACGACGACGGTCTCGGGCCGTCACCCCGTGCCCGGAAAAAGGGGGGCCCAGCCGATAAGTGGCGAGCGGGGGACACGCCGACTCCCCGCAGTCTGAGATCTTGTCGGTCACCGACGCCGCCGGCTGTAGAGCCAATTGCGGTCGAGCCGGAGAGAAAGAGGCTCGGCGGGTGCCCGGGGAAACATCCGGGCGCCGGCTGACGTATATTCACAGAAGGGGTAGAATTGAATGTTTGCCCCCTGGAGACCGAGCATCATGAGTGAGACGACTGCCCCGCCCAACGCTCTTCCGGACAAGGGTCTTGCCGCGCGGTTCTTCGGCATCCTGTTCGCCCCGAAGGAGACCTTTCAGGCAGTCGTGGCGAAGCCCAGGTGGCTGACGATCGCCTTGGTCGTGATCGTCCTCACCGGGGGCGCCCAGCTCTGGTTCGGGTCCACCACCGTCGGCCGCCAGGCCACGCTCGACGAGACCGTCAGGAAGACGGAAGCGTTCGGGTTCACGGTGAGCGACCAGATGTACGAGGGCTTCCGGAAAGGGATCATGGAGCCGGAGCCGTGGAGGATGGGCCTCTCGGCCGGCATGATGGTCGTCATCCCGCCGATTATCTGGGCGGTGATTGCCGGCGTCTTCTACCTGGTCTTTGCGGCCATTGGGGGACAATCCACATACAAGCAGGTCTATGCTGTCGTCGTGCACTCGACGGTCGTGACCGTCGTCGGCACGCTGCTGATCACGCCGGTCAACTACTTCCGCGAGTCGATCTCGAGTGCCACCAACCTGGGCGTCTTCGTGCCGTTCCTGCCGGAGGGGAGTTTCATCGCACGGCTGCTCGGCATGGTTGACCTGTTCTGGGTCTGGTGGTTGATGGTCATGGCCATCGGCCTGGCCGTGTGTTACCGAAAGAAGACACGGGCCGTGGCGGTGGCGCTGTTCCTCGTGTACGGTGTGATTGCGATTGGGTTCGCGGCCATCATGGCTTTGCGGAGTTCTTCATGACGCGTAAGAAGGTGTTCATTGGGATCGGGATCGTCGTCCTCATCGGCGCCATGATCTGGGCCAATTTCGCCTTCAAGAAGACCGAAGGCCCCACCGTCACCGCCGAGGCGATCAAGGCGCGCAAGCTCGAGTCCATCGTCTCCGCCTCCGGAAAGATCCGCGCCAGGCGAACCGTCAACATCACCTCCGAAGTGTCAGGCAAGGTGGTGAAACTGGCGGTGGACGAAGGCGACCGGGTGAAGGCCGGCCAGTTTCTGCTGCAGGTCGATCCGCGAAACGTGCGAAGCCGCCTGCAGGTCAGCGAGGCGTCGCTCGAGCAGCAGCGCATTGGCCTTCAGCAGGCGCGCCAGAGCCTCGAAAACGCCAAGGTCAACCTGAAGCTCGCGCTGGACGAGTTGTCGCGGCAACAGAGGCTGGACAAGGACCGCCTGGCCACCAAGCAGGCGCTGGAGCAGGCCGCCGATTCGGTCACGCTGCGCCAGGGCGACGTGCGAAACGCCGAGCAGGCGGTGCCCACCGCGGAGCAGCGGATTCGCAGCCAGATGGCGGACCTCGCGTCGGCCCATTACGATCTCAACCGCGTGACGATCGAGTCGCCGATTGACGGCATCGTCACCAAGCGGAACGTCGAGGAAGGCGAGATGGCGGTCCAGGGCTTCACCAACAACCCCAGCGTCGTGCTGCTGATCGTCGCTGACATGTCGGTCATCGAGGCCGAGATCGAAGTGGACGAAACCGATATTCCCAACGTCAAGTTCGGCCAGACGACGAAGGTGACCATTGACGCGCTGCCCGACAAGACGTTCACGGCCAAGGTGACCGAGATCGGCAACAGCCCGATCAACGCCAGCTCGGCCAGCGTCGGCGGCGTCCGCCAGGCCACGACGTTCAAGGTGGTGGTGACGATCGACGGCGAAATCCCCGAGGTGCGGCCTGGCTTCACCTGCACGGCGGACATTACGACCGCCGAGCGGGAGGCCGCGGTGTCGGTGCCGATCCAGGCGCTCACCGTCCGTGAGATGACCTTCGACCCACAGGGCAAGGTCGTGAAGGCGCCCAAGCCGGAAAAGGGCAAGAGACCGGCCGCCGGGGCCGTCGAAGCGGCGGAACTAAAGCCTGGGTTCAAGAAGAAGGAAACCGAAGGGGTCTTCATCGTGGACAAGGAGGACAAGGCCCAGTTCGTGCTCGTGAAGACGGGCATCGCAGGAGACAAGTTCTTCGAGGTCCTCGACGGCCTGAAGGCTGGAGACCGCGTGATTACCGGCCCGTTCGCGTCGGTGCGCAACCTGAACGACGGCAGCCAGGTCAAGATCGAAGACCCCAAGAAGTAGGGTGATTCGGACCCATGTATCAGCTCTTCGAATCCATCAAGATTGCGCTGGCGGCCATCTGGGCGAACAAGCTGCGGTCGTTCCTGACCGTGCTGGGGAACATCGTGGCGGTCACGTCGATTATCGCCGTGGTGTCGCTCGTCCAGGGGATCGACGACTACGTGTCGGACGCCATCGTCAGCGACCTCGGGGTCGGAACGTTCACGATCGACCGGTTCGGGATGATCAACAGCATGGAGGAGTTCGAGAAGGTGGCCGGCAACCCGGACATCACCCAACGCGACGGCGCGGCCGTGCGCGGCGCCGACCTCGTGTCCACGGTCATGAGCCAGGCGACTTCGAGGGACGATGTCCGCTACAAGGACCGGTTGCTCGAGTCGATCTCGATCAGCGGCGTCAGCCGGGACTATGCCGAGTTCGGCGGCTACAAGGTTGAACGGGGTCGACTCCTGACGCCCGCGGAGATTGACCGGAAGCGCCCCGTGGTGCTCATCGGCTGGGATGTCGCCGACAAGCTCTTCCCCGACGAGGACCCGATCGACAAGACCATCACCGTCGCGGGCTCCCACATGCGGGTCGTCGGCGTGAACGAGAAGAAGGGGTCGATGTTCGGGAATTCTCAGGATCAGTTCGCCGTGATCCCCCTCGGCATCGGCCAGAAGCTGTTCGGCGCGAGGCAGCGCATCCAACTGACCGCCAAGCCGGCCGACCCCCGGAACACCGAAAAGGCGATGGACGCCGCCACAGTGGCGATGCGCATCGGGCGCCGCCTGAAGCCGAGCCAGAAGAACAACTTCGGCATCGTCACGTCGGACACGTTCCTCGACATGTTCCACCAGATCACGAAGGGGATCTTCGGCGTCCTCATCGGGGTCGTGGCGCTCTCGCTGGTCGTCGGCGGCATCGTGATCATGAACATCATGCTGATGGTGGTGAGCGAGCGCACCGCCGAGATCGGCTTGCGGAAGGCGCTCGGCGCGAAGCGCAAGGACATCATCTGGCAGTTCCTCGTCGAGTCGATCGCCCTCTCCACGCTCGGCGGCGTGGTCGGCACCGTGCTCGGGTTCAGTGCCGCGTGGGTGGTCACCAAGTTCACGCCGATGCCGGCCTCCGTGCACGTCTACTCGGTGATCATGGGCATCGGGATGACGGCGGTGGTCGGGTTGTTCTTCGGGCTCTACCCGTCCATCAAGGCGGCCAGTCTCGATCCGATCGAAGCGCTGAGACGGGAATAGGGGCGGAAGACAGCGGTCAGCGGATCACGGACGCCCCGGCTGGCAGCGGATGACCCGTCGCTGGCCGCCAGCTGACGGCTGCCAGCTGCCAGCTGGTTCTGACTGGATACATCAATGGTTCGAGTCGCACTCATCACCGATACGATTGGAATGGCCCTGGGGACGATCCGGGCGAACAAGATGCGCTCGGCGCTCACTGTTCTCGGTGTCGTCATCGGGATCACCGCGATCGTCGGGATGAGTTCCATCATCCGCGGCTTCGACGAGTCGTTCCGCGACCTCATCCGTCAACTCGGACCGAACACGATCATCGTCGCCCGCATGAGCTTCGCCAGCGCCGGGTCGGGCATGGACCGCAAGATCCTGGACAAGCGTCCGAACCTGACGGTCGAGGACGCGCAGTTGCTCAAGAACGAGATCCCGACGCTGCAATCGGTCGCCGCGTTCGTCCA
>JANYLG010000226.1 GCA_025363775.1 Acidobacteriota bacterium
TGTCGCTGCCCACCCTGCAACGACTGAACAGCAGGGAACTCGATGTGGCGGTCGCGCACGAACTCGCCCATGTCGCAAGTCGCGATCCCGCCTTGGGCTACCTGTTGATCGCGGTGCGGGCGCTCCTCTTCTTCAACCCGGCCGCACAGTGGACCGCGCGGGCCCTGGTGGACGACATCGAACGCCGCGCCGATCAAGTGGCGGCGCGCATCACCGGGAATCCCTCGGCGCTGGCACAGGCGATCGCCGTCCTGTTCGACGCGGGTCATCCACGGCCCGTGGACTCAGACGCCACGTTCGAACGCGTCTTCTGGCGCGCGCGCAAGGAAGGGGTCGAGCGGCGCTGCGCCCGGCTGCGCCAGGCGGACGTTGTGCCCCCAATCGAGCACGGGGCCCTGCGCATCACCCTTGCGGCAGTCGCGGTCCTGGGACTGGTGTTCTTCGTCGTCTGACCACATGAGAAGCATCCCGCGAGTCGTCCGATCGTGGCTCCTCCTGGTCGGCGCGTTTGCCGTCGGCCTCAAGGCGGCCGATCGGGTGCCGGCCCTCGTAGCGGGCACGCCTCACGGCGCCCGGGTCTACGCCACGGTCGCGGAGGCGGAGCACGCCGTCGGCGCGAAGATCTGGGTTCCCGCGTACTATCCCGACACGATGGCCTGGCCGCCCGCCCGCATCGATCTGTGGCCGGGTCCCCCGACGTCGGTGGCGCTGCGGGTCGTCGGGCGCGCTGACGGGCGAGAACGCCTGGTCCTGGTCCAGTCCCTGGACGCGCCTTCGTCACCGCCCGACGTATTGCTGCCGGCCGTATACGTCTTGACGACCAACGCGGTCACCGTGGGCCTGCACCCGGCCACGTTGACACGCGTGCTGGCCCCGAGCGGCCAATTGCTGCATGATATCTGGTGGGATCAAGGACCGCGCCGCCTGACGCTGCGCTACAGTGGCCCGGTCGAAGAGTTGATCCTGATTGCCACCAGCCTTGAACGGATGCACCGATGACTCCGCTGTCCGTGGGCCGTGCATGGAGCGGTCGCAGCATCCAGGCGCGGGTCGTCCTGCTGGTCAGCACCGGGATCCTCGCGGCGCTTGCGATCCTTGGCGGCACCGCGTGGGTGGGTCTCGATCGCATGGCGGGACGGCTGTCCGCCGAGCGCCTGCTGCTGGCGCGCAGCATCGCCGAGCACCTCGATTACATGATTCAAGCTGACCTCGAAGCCCTGCAGAACGTCTCTGCGGCCCCGCGGCTGGACCTCGCCGACGGCGATCCGCTGCCGGCGCAGTCGGCCCTTCGCGAAGCCTACCTGCGGGGCCGGCTGGTCGAACGGGTGTGCCTGATCGCCGCGGACCGCGCCCCTATTCTTTGTGAACCCGAGTCCCGGTCCACCCAAGCGCCGGCCCCTGATGGGAGGGACGTGGAGTCCGCATTTCGAACCGGGCGTCCAACGGTCTCGAACCTCACCGGGGCGGGTCCGGCGCGACGGGTCCACCTGCTCGTGCCCATGCGGAACTGGCGCGGCGAGGTGGTGGCGATCTCGGCCGGAGAGATCGATCCGGCTGGAAGCCGGCTTTCGGCGGCGCTGGCCCCCTTCCGGTTCACACGCACCGGCTCGATTGACGTGCTCGACGGCACGGGCCGCACCATCGCGAGCACGGATCGGTCCCGACGCCTGCGCGCGGACGACAACGCCGTCCGGCTGGCCTCGGCGATCCAGGCGCGACAGGGCTTCGTGGGGCCGGGCACCGGCCCCGACGCCCAGATGGTGCTCGCCCTCGCGCCGATGAACTCGGCCCGGTGGGGCGTCTTGATCCGCCAGGACGAATCGGTCGCGTTCTCACAGGCACGATCCGTCCGCCGCACGATTCTGTGGCTGGGGCCCGTCCTCCTCGCCCTGGCGCTGCTCTTCGCCTGGGGCGCCGCCCGCAGCGTCCGCGGACCGATTGCCCTTTTGACCGACTCGGCCGAGCGCATCGCACTCGGCAACCTGAATCAGCCGATCCCCGAATTGGGCCGCGACGAGGTGGGCCGCCTGGGACGGTCATTCGAGCAGATGCGGATGGCGCTCAAGGCGTCGCTCGAAAACGTGGAGCGCGCAAACCAGGAACTGGAGCAGCACGTCGAGGAGCGGACGCACGAGTTGAAGGGGCTGTATCGGCAACTGCAGGAGCGCGAAGAGTGGCGCGAGGAACTGCTGCGCAAGGTGATCTCGGCGCAGGAGGACGAACGCAAGCGGCTCGCGCGCGAACTGCACGACGAAACCAGCCAGACGCTGAGTGCACTCGCGATGAAGATCGAGACGGCCGTGGCCGCCTGGCCCGCCGAGGCCTCCCGCGACCGCCTGATCGAGGCGAGGGCGCTGACGGTTCGCACCATCGAGGAACTACACCGGCTGATCTTCGACCTGCGTCCCTCGGTGCTCGATGACCTCGGCCTGCTCTCCGCGATCCGCTGGTACGCCGAGCGCCACCTCGAGCGGCGCGGCATCGCCGTGCGCTGCGAGTTCAGCGGTTCCGAAGGTCGGCTCATGCCAGAACTGGAAACGGCGCTGTTCCGCGTCGTCCAGGAGGCGATTACCAACATCGCCAAGCACTCGCAGGCGGAGACCGTCCTCATCCAGTACCTGGAACGCAATGATCGGATTTCCATCGAGATCGAAGACGACGGGAAGGGGTTCTCTCCGGAGAGCCTCCCGCCGCCGGCCGCGCGAGAACGCGGCCTGGGTCTCCTCGGGATGCGCGAGCGGGTCGAATTGTTCGGCGGCACGATCGAACTCGACTCCGCACCAGGAAGCGGGACGCGCATCGCCGTGACGGTCCCTGTTGTCCAGGAGGCAGGTCATGAGCAGCATCCGGATCCTGATCGCGGATGATCACGCCATCGTGCGCGAAGGCGTCCGCGCGTTGTTGACGCTGTCGGATGACATCACGGTGGTGGGTGAAGCCGCCAACGGCCACGAGGCCGTTGAACTGGCGCGGAGCCTGTCGCCCGACGTGATCCTGATGGACATCGCGATGCCCGGGCTCGGCGGTCTCGAGGCGACGATTGAGATCCGGAAGGACAACCCGCACGCGAAGATTCTGGTGCTCACGCAGTACGAAGACCGCGAGTACATCAGGCGCTTTTTGAAGGCGGGGGTGTCGGGATACGTGCTGAAGAAGGCGGCCGGGTCTGAACTGACCTCCGCGATCCGCGCGGTCAACCGCGGCGGGCTCGTGCTCGATCCGGAGATCGCCCGGGAGGCCCTGCGCGAGCAGGCCGGGTCGGCGGCCTCCGGTCGGGCCGCCGATCCGTACGACACGCTCACCGACCGCGAGAAGCAGGTCCTGAAGCTCGTGGCCGAGGGACACTCCAACAAGGAGGTCGCGCAGTTGCTGGACATCAGCGTCAAGACCGCGATGTCACACCGCGAGCACATCATGCAGAAGCTCGACCTTCACAGCCGGACTGACCTGATCAAGTTCGCGCTGCAGAAGGGCGTCATCACGCTCGACCCGTGAGACGCCGGGCGGCGCTACCTCTTCTGCCCGCGCTCCTTGTCGGTCTCGTCCTTCTTCTTCTCGGCCAGGTAGGCCTGGCCCGGGCGCCAGCTCGGCATCATCGTCGCGGCCACGTCCACCGCGCCTGACCGCCCCATGGCCAAGGCCTTCTTGCCGAGGAACGTGAACAGCATCGCGAATCCGATGAAAGGCAGGAACATCGCATAGACCGCGCCCATCAGCGGAGCGAGCACGAGCAGCGCGACGACCGGGGCCTTGAGATACCGGTCGCCAGCGCCGCCGGGCAGGATGCCGCCCTGCCTGGGGACCATCGTCATTTCCCACTTGCCGAGGTTCCAGTAGAATCCATTCTTCGCCGCCGTGCCACCGATTCGCTTCCTCATCATGATCCACCTCTGTATGATTGCCGGGGTGAGCGTCACTGTCTGACTACAATGTAGTCCTCGGTGGGCGCCCCGACAATCAGGAAGCCACCCGATCGGGCAGGGAACTAGTCCCGAGGCCGTATAGGGAAACCACCCGAACCCTCATGGGGCACTTTCCCGATAGTGACACAGACGTTCTGTGGCGCAACATCCCCCTCGAGCACACACCCGTTCGCTGTAGAATAGACTGCTGTCGGATCCACGGCCAGACACCTGCGTTCGGGGCAGGCTTGGAGTGCCACCATGGCTCGCCGCGCTCGAACTGAAGCACCGCAGGCGAATCTGCAGCCTCTTCGGGTGCAGGTGTGGAACCGCGTCGGCGTCAAGGCCACCGCCGTCATCACGCTGCTGGCGCTGGTCTCGGGCGCCGCGCTGGTAACCATGAGCCTCCGGACGCAGCAGGCCTACCTCACCGCGGAGGTCGTCCGCGGGGCGGCGCAGTTCAGCGACACCATCAAGGCCAGCACTTATCACTTCATGTTGAGCGATGAGCGCAGGGTCGCCTATCGCACGATGGAGATGATTGGCCGGCTCGAGGGGGTCGAGCAGGTCCGGATGCTCAACAAGGAAGGGCGCGTGACCTTCTCCACGGAGCGCTCCGAGGTCGGCCGGCTCGTGGACAAGCGCGCCGAGGCGTGCTATGCGTGTCATGCAGCCGGCCAGCCCCTCGTGCGCCTGAACGTGCCGTCGCGCAGCCGCATCTTCACGCGGAACGGACACCGCGTGCTCGCGATGATCACGCCGATCTACAACGAAAAGAGTTGCTCGTCTGCGGTCTGCCACGAACACCCGGCCGAGAAGCAGGTGCTCGGCGTCGTGGACATTGCGATCTCTCTCGAGGACGAGGACCGTGCAGTGGCCGCTCTCGGCCGACGCACGACGCTGGTCTCCGCGTTCGGCATCCTCTTGCTCGCCACGACCGTCGGCCTCTTCGTGCGCGGCCATGTCATCCGGCCGCTCCGCGAGATCGTGGCCGCGACCGAACGGATTTCCCAGGGGGACCTCTCGCACGCGGTGGAGATGCGCCGCACCGACGAGATCGGTCTTCTGGCGGCGTCGTTCAACGGCATGACCACCTCGCTGCAGCAGGCCCGCTCCGACCTCCAGGCGCTGAACGAAAGTCTCGAGCGCCAGGTCGAGGAACGGACGACTGCCTTGAAGAGCGCCCAGGCGCAGCTCGTCCAGTCGGAGAAGATGTCGTCGCTCGGCAAGCTCGCCGCCTCGGTGGCGCACGAGATCAACAACCCGCTCTCCGGCATCCTGACCTACGCCAAGCTCCTGATCCGGTTGCACGAGGAAGGCGAACTCACAACGACGGCGCGCGAGAGCTGCGCGCGCAACCTCCGCCTGGTGCAGCGGGAAACCGAACGGTGCAGCGCAATCGTGCGAAACCTGCTCGACTTCGCCCGGCAGCGGGTTCCCAGCCTGAAGGACATCGATGTCAGCGCCGTCGTCGAGGAGGCGCTCTCACTCCTGTCGCATCGTCTCCGCATGCAGGATGTCACGCTGCAGAAGGACCTTCCGCCGATGCCGCTCGTCAAGGCGGACTTCGGGCAGTTGCGGCAGTCGTTTGTCAACATCGCCCTGAACGCCTGCGAAGCGCTGAACAAGGGCGGCACGCTGACCGTCACCTCGCGGGCGGTCGGGGACATGGTGGAGGTCGTGATCGCCGACACGGGGCCGGGCATCGCGCCCGAGCACTTGTCGCACATCCTCGACCCGTTCTTCACCACGAAGGACAAGGGCACGGGGCTTGGGCTCTCGGTGGTCTACGGGCTCATCGACCGGCACAATGGCACGCTGGACATCAAGAGCCAGCTCGGACAGGGCACAACCGTCATCGTTCGGCTGCCGGTGGCGACGCCGTCGCCGTCACCGACCGCGTTGTCAGGCGGCGGCGCGGGGCAGGTCGTCTAGGCATCTTCCGGGGATGAGATCGTCACGGTTGACGCCGTTTCTACGGGGTCCCTGGAATCTGTCTTGGGCAGAGGAGAGTGGCGCGGCGTGGACGTTTGCCTGTGGTGGATCGGCGGCGCGGCGGCGGATCACGATCTGCTCGGCACCCTGCGTCGGCAGACCGAGCAGGTGTTCCACGTCACGGCCCGCGCCTGGCTCGGGCGCGACCGCCCCACCGACTCGTTCGACGTGCGTCGCCAGCAGCACTCCTCGACGCGCATCCTGAAGTGGCTGATCGACAGCCGCCCGCAGCACGCCACCAAGGTGGTCGGGATCACGGACGTCGATCTGTTCATCCCGATTCTCACGTTCGTCTACGGCGAGGCACAGCTTGGCGGAACGGCCGCCGTCGTGTCCACCGCGCGGCTCTTGTCAGACAGCGTGTTTCGTCAGGATTTCGACCTTTTCACCACTCGACTGATGAAGGAATGCGTTCACGAACTCGGGCACACGTTCGGCCTGCTGCACTGCCCGTTGCCCACGTGCGTCATGGCGCGGTCGGTCAACCTGTTGCACGTGGACGCCAAGAACCCGGCACTCTGCCACGACTGCCAGAGCCGCTACGCCGAGATCAGAAAGCAAGGACACGAACACCATGAGTAAGGAACGGACCCGGATTCTCATCGTCGATGACGAGGAGATCGTCCGCGAGTCGTTGTCCGCCTGGCTGGAGAAGGACGGGTACACCCTGGCCACGGCGCCCGACGGGGAAACGGCCCTCGCTCGGATCCGGAAGGAGCGCTGGTCGCTCCTCCTGGTGGACCTGAAGATGCCAGGCATCGACGGCCTGCAGGTGCTGGAGGAAGCACGCAACGTACAGCCCGATGCGGTGGCCGTGATCATGACGGCCTACGCCACGGTGGACACGGCCGTGGCCGCGATGAAGATCGGCGCGTACGACTACCTGGTCAAGCCGTTCGACCCCGAAGAACTGAGCTTGATGATCCAGAAGATCGTGGCGCAGCAGGCGCTGGTCCGTGAGAACACGTTGCTCCGCAAGGTGCTCAAGCGCGACTATCGCTTCCGCGATCTCATCAGCAAGAGCCCCGCCATGCAGGCGGTGTTCGACCTGGCGAGGACGGCCGCGCGGAGCAACTCGACGATTCTCGTGCTGGGCGAGAGCGGCACCGGGAAGGAGCTGCTGGCCCGCGCCGTGCACGCCGAAAGCCCGCGCAGCCATGGCCCGTTCGTCGTCGTGTCGTGCGCCGCGCTCACCGAGACGCTGCTCGAGTCCGAGCTCTTCGGCCACGAGAAGGGGGCGTTCACCGGCGCCGCCATGCGCCGCAAGGGCAAGTTCGAGATGGCCGATGGCGGCACGCTGTTCCTCGACGAGATCGGCGATATCAGCGCGAAGCTCCAGCTCGATCTCCTGCGGGTTCTCGAGGACCGGCACTTCTTCCGCGTCGGCGGATCCGAGTCGATCCACGTGGACGTGCGCATCATCGCCGCCACCAACCGCGACCTGACGAAAGCCGTGGCGGACGGCTCGTTCCGCGAGGACCTCTTCTACCGCCTCAACGTAATCCCGATACACCTGCCGCCACTTCGGGATCGGCTGGAAGACCTGCCACTGCTTGTCGAGCACTTCCTCGAACAGCTCGGCGCCGAGATGAACCGCCACCTGGACGACGTGGCGACCGACGCGATGGGGCTGCTGATGGCCCAGACGTGGCCAGGCAACGTGCGTGAATTGCGGAACGTTCTCGAGCGCGCGATGGTCGTCGCCTCCGGCCGGGTGATCCAATTGAGCGACCTTGGCCTGCGTCGCCCTCCCGGCGCCGATGTCCCGAGCGGTGGCGTCCTCGGCTCGCTCGACGACGTGGAGCGGCACCACATCGTTCTGGTCCTGCAGGAGTCGGATGGCAACATCAGCCAGGCGGCCCGCACGCTGGGGATCGACCGCGCCACGCTCTACAACAAGCTGCGGAAGTATCAGCTCCGCAAGGATGGTGAGCCGGAGACCGAGCACCCGGAATCGGAGTAGGACCCCTCGCCCCGCCCCCGACCCCCGATCCCCAACTGTCGAGCAATTCAACGCCACGCTGTATTTCTCTACACTCCCCCCGTTTGGCTATTGTCTCGTGTGTTTACAGGTGGTTTCGCGTATGGATTCTTTTTTTGGCAAGATTGCGGTGCTGAGCAATTCCACACCACTCGCGCGACCGTGGATCCATCGTCTCCAGCGACATTACAGTAAGTGCATATATTAACAATCACTTACAGCCTCACGCAGGTCAGCATCAGACCTGGCAGAGCCCTTGCTGTTAGATCGACCAGAGAAACTACCTAATGTCCTGTCCACACCTCAAAGAAGTCGTGATGTTGTTCTGCCGCGCCTACCCGATCAAGAAGATGGTTCCTCTTGATCGTCTGGCCTCGGCGAATCCGTGCCTCGGCGGCGATTTTCAACACTGCCAGCTTTTTCTCGATCTCTCGGAGCGGCTGAAGGCGTGCCCCGGGCACGACGCCATTTTCGAACCGATCGAGCCACAGAAGGGGGTGGGGCGATGATCCTTGCTCTTGCGCTGTCACTGGCCGCCCTCGGCTTCCTCTCGCTCTCGTCGTTGGCGGCGCACGCGAGCTGAGGCGTCGACACATGGAGACCCGTATGGAGTTGAGTCGGAGAACGTTCATCAAATTTGCGGGCGCCGTCGGGGCGGCAGGCGTGGTGGCCAGGCCGAAACCGGCTGCCGCGTCGGCCCTGCACCCAGTCAACACGCCGGCGGTGCTGGTGGACACCACCCGTTGTGCAGGTTGCCGCGGTTGCGAGGCAGCCTGCAGTGAGTCGAATCACCTGCCGGGTCCGGCCCTCCAGGGGCAGGACGCGGTGTTCAGCAAGTCCCGGAAGACGGACGTCAAGGTCTACACGGTGGTCAACCGCGCGAAGGCCGACTCCAAGCAGGGTGAGGCGCGCTACGTCAAGAGCCAGTGCATGCACTGCCTCGATCCCGCGTGCGCGTCGGCGTGCCTGGCCAAGGCGCTCGAAAAGACCTCGGCCGGCCCGGTGGTCTATCACCCGGAGCGATGCCTCGGCTGCCGCTACTGCATGGTGGCGTGTCAGTTCGACGTGCCGAAATTCGACTTCGACTCGCCCTCGCCCTACATCAACAAGTGCTCGTTCTGCGCCGAGCGCCAGGAGCAGGGACTGCAGCCGGCCTGCGCGTCGGTCTGCCCGACCGGCGCCCTCCAGTTCGGCCACCGCGAAGAACTGATCGAGGACGCGCGGACGCGGATCTACCAGAATCCAGACAAGTACGTGCACCACATCTACGGGGAGAGCGAAGCGGGCGGCACCAGCTGGCTCTATATCACCGATGTGCCGTTCGAGAAGCTCGGGTTCCGGACGGATCTCGGGCCCACGTCGCCGCCGGAACTCACCCGGACTGCCCTGGCCGCGGTGCCGTTCGTCCTGACCTTGTGGCCTCCACTCCTGATGGGGCTCTACACGTTCAGCAAGCGGCGTGCAGAAGCGTCCAAGGGAACCGACCAGGAGGCGCACCATGACTGACACCACCTTCGATCGCGGCTTCGACACGCGGTCCTGGATCACCGAGAAGATCTTCATGGGGATGTCGTTTTGCGACTATCTCAAGTCGCTGCTCACCCCGACGAACGCCATCTTTGCGCTCATCCTCATCGTCGGCGTTCCGATCGTGATCTACCGGTTTGCGTTCGGCATCGGCGCCGCCACCAACCTCACCCAGGTCAACCCGTGGGGGATCTGGATCGGCCTCGACGTGATGAGTGGCGTGGCGCTGGCGGCTGGCGGATTCACCGTCGCCACGGCGGTCCACATCCTGGGATTGAAGGAGTACCAGCCGATCGTCCGCCCCGCGTTGCTGACCGGGTTCCTCGGCTACCTGTTCGCGGTCATCGGCCTGTGCGCAGACCTTGGCCGCCCGTGGAAGCTGCCGGTCCCGATGGTGTACTCGTACGGCACCGGCTCGGTGATGTTCGAAGTCGGCTGGTGCGTGTGCCTCTACCTGATTGTGCTCGGGCTCGAGTTCAGTCCGGCCGCATTCGAGTGGCTGGGCCTCAGGAAGGCGCGCGAGTGGGCGGTCCGCATGACGCTCGTGCTCACGATCTTCGGGCTGTGCCTCTCGACGCTCCACCAGTCCTCGCTCGGCGCGCTGTTCCTGATGATGCCGCACCGGGTACACCCGCTCTGGTACTCCGGCTACGTGCCGGTCTTCTTCTTCGTGTCTGCCATCATCGCGGGCATGAGCATGGTCATCGTCGAGGGCGGCCTGTCGCACCGGGTGTTCAAGTCGCAGCTCAACCCGAATGACCACGGCACGGCCGACACACTGACGCTGGGCCTCGCCAAGGGAGCGGCGGTGGTACTGTTCGCGTACTTCTTCCTGAAGCTCCAGGGCCTGGTGGACGGCGGCCGGTACGACCTGCTGCTCACGCCGTATGGCGCCTGGTTCCTGTTCGAGCTGCTCGGATTCGTCCTCACGCCATGCTTGCTCTACGCGGTTGCCGTTCGCCGCCAGAACGCGACGATGGCGCGCTGGGTGGCGGGGTGGACGGTGCTCGGGATCGTCGTCAACCGGCTGAACCTCTCGGTGATTGCGTTCAACTACAACGCGGCCGAACGGTATGTGCCGGGCTTCATGGAAATCATGGTGTCGGTCACCATCATCACGATCGGGATCATCACGTTCCGCTGGATTGTCAACCGGATGCCCGTGCTGCACGAGCACCCGGATTTCCCGCAGGCTCACTAGGGGCGGAGGCATACTTCGATGGGTCACGATCTCATTACCATTTACTGGCTGAAGGCGGTCGAGTACATCCTCGCCCTGTCCTATCTGCCGTTGTTCATCCTGTTCTGGAAGTTTGCCAGCCCAAAGCGCGAAGCGACCGTTGCGGCGCATGCCACAGCGCCCGGGTGGGCCGATCAACTCGCCGGCTACTTCCAGGTGCCCGCCAACCTCTTTTTCCATCGCGGCCACACCTGGGTGCGACTCGAGGGCGGCGACACGGTGACAATCGGCGTCAGTGACTTCGCGCAGAAGCTGGTCGGATCGCTCGGGCGGGTGCAACTGCCGACGGTGGGCACGTCGCTCGTGCAGGGCGAGCCGGCGCTGGTGCTCGATGCCGATGGCGCTTTTGTGCCGATGCTCGCGCCCGTGGACGGCAGGGTGGTCGCGGTGAATGAGGGTCTCGCCGCCTCCTCGGACCTGGCGAAGCAAGCGCCCTACGGCGACGGCTGGATGCTGAAGGTGCAGAGCACGAAGCTCGCCAGCAACCTGAAACACCTCCTTCCGGGGCCGCTGGCCATCCGGTGGATGGACACCGTGTGCGAGAGCCTCGGCGCCGAGATGGCACCGATGGAACTGGGCAAGGTGTACCTCGACGGCGGTCAGATCGTGGACGGTCTGGCGAGAAGCCTCTCGCCCGAGGGGTGGGACGAGGTGGCGCGCCGCTTCTTCCTGACCGGGGACGGAGGCCGCCATGCATAGTCGCACCGCCGGGGTTCGCGCGATCGCGCTGATCGTCACGGTCCTCGTCGCCGGAATCGCGGGGGGCCAACACCTCTCCAAGCTGCCGCCAGACATCGCGCTGCCGCAGTCGGGAGACAGCCCTGGCAAGGTGGTCTTCAGCCACCAGAATCACCTGGGCGTCCAGGCAAAGCCTGATTGCACCGTGTGCCATCCGAAGCTCGCGCCGATCATGAAGGCAGCCAAGGGCGCCAAGCGCACCGCGCTGACGCACGCGCTGATGTTGAAGGGCCTGGCGTGCGGCGCATGCCATAACGGGAAAGACGCGCACAACTTCGACGACTGCGCGACGTGTCACAAGTCATAGGCATTCCAGGAGAGGGAGTGAGCCATGCAAGCCGTTCTCGAGACGCTCCAGAACATCGGCATCTTCATCGTGTTCCTCGCCGCGCGGTTCGCGGTGCTGCTAGTCGTCCTGGCAGTCCTGACCGTGATCTTCCTTGCCGGCCTCGCGGTCGTTCGCCTCGCCGAGCGGGCGCGCCGGCACGCCCTCGGCCTGACCCGTGTCGATGGGTTGATGTGGCGCGCCGGCGTCTACTTCGCCCCAGGGCATTCCTGGCTGCAGGCCCGCGAAGGCGGCACGCTGCGCGTCGGCCTCGATGACCTCGCCCAGCACGTGCTCGCCCGCATCACCGAAGTGATGCTGCCCGAGCCCGGGCAACTGGTGCGAGCGGGTGAACCGGTGGCGGTGATCAGGTGCGGCAAGCGGCGCGCGGCGATCCCGGCGCCAGTGACGGGCCGCGTCGTGGCCATCAACCGCCGGGTCGTCAGCAGCCCCGCACGGCTGCACAACGACCCGTACTCCAGAGGCTGGCTCTACCTAATCCAGCCCGAGGATTCCAGCTATGCCCGGTTGCCGTACGGCAACGACTCCCGCGCATGGTTTTCGCGCGACGCCATCCGGTTGTCTCAGTTCTTCGAGCACCAACTCGGGATGGCGGCGGCCGATGGTGGCGAACTCGTGGCCCCCGGGCCGTTGCTGCTGACCGAGTTGCAGTGGGCCGAGATGACGCAGACCTTCCTGCAGGCGCCCAAGTAAGAGTCGTCGGCAACTCACCTCTCCAGCCGCAGGGGTGCATCACGGTGCACTCCTGTTGTGCGCTGCGGCAGTTCCGCCTCCCTTCCCCGCCTTTCCATCCCCGGCCCAACCGGACGCCCCCGGCAAGCACCGGCACTCTCCTGTCGTGATGGTCGAAGCGACAGCCCGTGGAATGCCAGTGCCCCCCGACCCTCGTGCCCCCGCCGGGAACGGGGGTGCACAAGATCGACTGGTCTCCCCTTTTGCACGCAACGTCAAGCCGGGGGCTTGCGCCATTCGCCCTGACGCCCCATCATCGGCTCCAGGCACACCATTGAATGGGAGGCGGCATGGTGAAGAGAGCGCTCCTGGTTGGTCTCAATCGCTACCCGGATCCAGAGAACACGCTCCGAGGATGTCTCAACGACCTCCGGCAAGTCAGTGACCTGCTATGCACGCACTTCGGTTTCGCCGCGGATGGCGGGCTCGAGCTCCTCACTGACGCCAAGGCCACGACCTCGGCGATCATCAACCGCCTGCACTGGCTGTTGGAGGGCGCCACGGCGGGTGACGTCCTTGTGTTCCACTACTCGGGCCACGGATCGCAGGTGCGCGATCGTCACGGCGATGAACTCGATGACGGACTCGACGAGATCATCTGCCCATACGACCTCGACTGGGACGATCCGTTCACGGACGACGACTTCTATGCTCTCGTGAAGGACCTCCCGGAAGGCGTGAACCTGACGGTGGTGCTCGACTGCTGCCATTCAGGAACCGGCCTGCGGGACTTCCCAGGTGGCCCACGACCGATTCGCGAGCGATTCGTTCGCCCGCCGTCGAGCATCGACCATCGACCTCGCGCAGAGCGAGCGGTCAGGCGCTTCGGCAAGCGAGCGAGCGAGCGTGGGGCACTCCTCATCGCCGGGTGCCGCGCCAACCAGGTATCGGCCGATGCCTATATCGACGGTGACTACCATGGCGCGCTGACGTACTACCTCTGCAAGGCCCTCGGCGAACTCCACTACACCGCGACCTATCGCGACCTGGTCGAGTCGGTGCGCCGGCTGTTGCGGCACAACCAGTTCGAGCAGGTACCGCAGCTCGAAGGTCCCGCGAGGCTGCAGCGGGGCCGGGTCTTCGCGCCGCAGCTCGAAGCCGTCTCCTGCTGATCTAGCGGGATGGGCTGCCGGTTCTGGCGCGCTGGTGCGTGTAGCCGTGACGGGATCGGGCCACGTACCGGGGGTCGCGCATCCTGACGCGAATGCTGTGATACTGGCCGTCAGCGACGCGCGAGGGCGCATAGGCGAGGGTGTACTGGTGATTCAGTTCGTAGGCGATCCGCTCGGTGGCGCCGAAGAGCGCCGAGCTTTCGTGGATGACCTCCGTGTAGCCTCCGGACTGGCTGCTAATCTCGTTGAGCGCGTCGGGTGAGAAGCCGTGGTTGATCGCCGGTCCACTCGGCGCGTCGATGGCGATGCCGTACACAAAGGCATCGCTCTGATTCACGCGCCGGAGGGCGTCCTGGAGTTTTGCGTCGCTCGCGGTGTCGGCGCCGTCCGAGATGACGACCAGGCCGCAACGCTGATGCCGGCGCTTCTCGAACATCGGCGCCGCCTTGACGACAGCGTCGTAGATGGCCGTGCCGCCAAATGGCTTGACCGTGTCGAGGCGTCCCGCCAGGGCGCGCGGCGGAACGGTCCATGGCGCCGCCATCAGCTGGGTATGGTTGAACACCATCAGGAACGCTTCGTCGCCCTCGTCGAGCAACGACAGGAGGAAGTGATCAATCGCGCGGCGCGCGTCGGCGATGCGCACCCCGAACATGCTGTCGCTCACATCGACGAGGATGCCCAGGCTGACCGGCACGCGCTCCCCGGTGAACTGGAGGATCCGCTGCTCGACCCCGTCTTCGAAGACCCCGAAGTCCTCGCGCTGGAGCCCGGGCACCAGGCGGCCGTCGCGGTCCTTCACCGTCACGTCCACCACGACGAGGTCAATAGCGGCCCGGTAGGTCTGACCCGAGGCGTCGCCCTGGAGCACGAGCGCGAACGTCAGGGCCACACCAACCACGATGAGAGTGAGCCACCAAGGTCGCACGATACGAGTGTAGTCCGCTCGCCCCCTCAGCGTCTCGACAACCTCTCGACGGCCTGTCGAGCCAGCGCGTTGTCCGGATTCCCGAGGATGACCACCATCCCCGCGAACGTCCTCGGTCTCCGGCCCCCACGAACGACTCACCGACGACAGACCCGTTGCACTGTTTGCCTATCCGCCGCCGACCGCCTCGGCCAATGGCGATGGCGCCGCCCGCCGCTCTCCGTCAGCGACCGCACCCGCGAATCTCTCGAAATCGTCAGCCTCAATCCGGTTCGTCAGGCGCCCGTACACGTAGCACGGGATCCAGATCACCGCGACGAATCCGGCAAACAACGGCCACAGGGTCACGAGCGTCACGTGATTCCGGAGCCCGGCGACAGCTGACAAGGACCAGACGAACGCGGACTGGATGACGAAGGCGAATAGCGAGGTCCGGCCAAAGACCGACGTAAACCAGGCCAGGCGACCGAACCCAGACGCGCCGTGACCCAGGCGGATGATCCCGGCAAACAGCCAGAGCAGGATCCCCACATACAAAGGAAACAGGATCGTCGTCCTGTCCGGATGCACGGCCGCGAGGAACGCCGGGCTCCAGAGATCCGCCTGCACCATCCTGGCGAGCTTGTAGACCCCGACTGCGGCAAGGCCGGTCAACACCAACTGTGTGCCGACCACCTCCAGGCGCCTGCCGAACACAAGGACGCCCTGGCCGGTAGAACCCGTGCGTGCAAGCGACCCGCCGAGCAACGAACCGGCGAGAAACACAGCCAGCCAGGGCAACAGCGGGTGCCCGGCGGACAGCCCTCCGACGGTGACCTCCTTTAGCAGCGCCAACCCGACGCTCGCCGGCGCCCAGAACGCCTTCAGGACCACGGCCGAGACGAGCAAGCCGACGATCCCCACGACCTTCCACCGCGTCCCCGTCATCAGGATCAGGAACGGGCCGATGAGCAGGCACACCGCGATCGTATCGGTGACATACCAAAGATGCAGCATCGCCGAAGCGGGGCCCGGACTCCAGAACCACGACCCAAACCAGATCAGCGGATGGACCACGAACAGCAGGAGAAACGCCCGGCGGGCAAAGCGACGGATGACCGTGTCCTTGTCGGAGCGAATCGCCAGGAAGTAGCTGACCATCATGCCCGACAGGAAGACGAACGCCACCGACGCAAGGTTGCACACGCGGATCAGGAGAAGGAATGGTAATCCGGGAACCGTGCGCTCGTTGATCAACGCGGCCGCGTGCGACAGGATCACCAGCAGCATGGCCGTGCCGCGGATGACGTCTACTGACGGCATTCGCTGAACGCCCAGGGCCGGACAGCGTCGATGCAAGAGCATTCGACCGTGACTCCCAACCATGACTCCCCGATTCCCTCCTTCGTCAGGCCCTTCAAAACAGAAACGCCCGGCATCCTTGCCGGGCGCCAACACTTCACCAAGCGGATCCAGGCCCCTGGATTCGAACCAGCGCTCCCGGAATCCCGATCACATCAGAGCGATGGGGCGCCCGAACCCGCCCACGCCCTTGTGAGGCTCGCTCCTGCCGTGCCCAGTCGTTTGTCCTTTCTTAGACCGAGAATCACTCACTCTTGTAACATCTCCCATACAAGAAAAGAGCGTGGGGCGCGGGCAGCACCGGCCGGGTCCATCATCGTCTCGTCGAACCGCGGGCCCGACGAGCCGACAGCGAGTCTCGGGCTTGCTATTTCGCCCACTTGGCAGCTTTGTTGCGCGTCTTCCTGGCCACCTTCTTCGGAGTCGCCTTGGCGGCTTGAACCTGCCCGGCAACTTCGACCACAGGCTGCGGTGCAGCCCCCTCACCCTTCTTCTTCGCCCAATACGCTTTCATCTTCTCAGACTGGGACTTCCGCGCGGCCTCAGTCACAACCCGGCTCTTGAGCTTCGGAGGCTTGGTGGTACTTGGCGCAGGCTCCGCAACAGTTTCCGTGGCGTTCTTCAGGTTCGGAAACATCTTCCGCAGCGCAGCGGCTTCTTGGGCGAGTTCGTGTAAACGGACGATGGCCCCGAGTCGGGCCAAGCGATGCAGTTCCGCCGTGTCGAGAGTTTTGATTTGCAATGTGTGCTCCTGTTTTCTGAACTTGGATGGTATCACGCCGAGTGTCACGCTGACGACGGTCTCTTCCTGCCATTCCACGGTGGCGCGTTCAAGCGAAGACCAACGTCTTCGTAGCGGTATCACCGGATGGAGGCCACGCGCCTTGACGCTGAGGCGAGGTCGGATCCGAATGGGAGGGCCGGGATGATTCGACGGCTGATGGCGAACGACGATTCGTCTCAGTTGGCCTGGATGCAATCCGGCGAGTCCTGGTCGTGGTGTATGCACATTGCGGACAGGACCTGCGCCTGATTTCGGCGCTCCCGGCCACTTCGGGTGAGAAGCGCCAGTATGAGGGAGTACGACTTCAGCAAGGCGAGACGACCGCCAGGTGCTCGAGGCATTGAGAGCCCGTCGATGCAGACACCTCCCGAGGCGCCGCGGCTCATCGCCATCGTTGGTCGGACAAACCGACGGGCCTCCCCTTTTCTAAGCCCCCGGCGCCCGATACTCCACCGACTTCTTCGCTGCCGCGTCCATCTCCTCTGGCGTCACAAGCACGGTGGACTCGAGGTTGACTGCCCCGCTTGCGTTCACCGCCAGGCTGAAGGCGACGGCCGTGGCAGAGTCTTGAAAATCTGCAATGGCGTAGACATCTGCCTTGCCGATGGCGAAGTAAAAGGCCTGCAGTTTGCCGCCGCCCTTCGCGATCATCTGCTGGACAGCGTCTCGACGCTTCGTGCCGCCGTCTTTCTGTAAGCCCTTGGTACCCGCAGCAGTGTAAGACGCGCGCCAGAGATAGGTAGGCATGAGAATCTCCCAAAGAAGTGAGGGGCTTGCCATTTTCGCATCTAATTATCGTAAGATCAACTTCCCTGGCTGACGTCCAGTGCTGACGCATGCCCTGGCAAGCGGCGTCGACATCGGTGCCGACGGCACCTCGAGAGGGAAGGCACCCCGGGGATGCGGGGGCGCACGGTGGTGACGGGTGCAGGTCGGGGCGATGTCTGGGTGCGTCCAGCGTGCTGACGCGCCCTTCGAGGTCGGGCGGGGACAGCGGTGCCGTGACGAAGCGTGGTGTGCCGGAGGGCGGGCGACGCGTGGGTCGCCGTCACTCCAGGCGAATCTGGCCGCAGGGCGCCGCCCAGAGGGCCCGGATGTGGGCCGGGTCCAGCCACGGCCCGCTGCAGGTCTCGCGCACGAAGCGGATGAGTCCGCGGACGCCCAACCGGCCGACCAGTTGTGCGAGCCGCGCGGTGTGACTCGCCAGGATGTTGATCAGGTGGCCGAGGCGCATCAGGAAGTGGTACCCCTTCATCGCCTGCCAGTGCTGGGAAAAACAGTGTTCGTACTGGTAGCCGTGCCGCTTCTCCACCAGAAAGTGGCTCTCGATCCCCCACCGATGCCGGGCGCCCAGGTGACAGCGCTCGTGCAAGGTCTCCCGGTTGAGCGGTTCGCTGGACAGCCAGGCGTGCCGGGACCGCTTGACGACGACCGCGCCGACGGCAGGCTGGCGTCCTGCAACACGATCATGAACTGCCAGTGCGCGCGACGGCACCACGCCATCACCGGCCCGTTGGCGTACAGCCCCAGCTTCTGCGTGCAGTCGATCGCGATCGGGTAGCGGTGCGCAATCTGGTGCCGCGTGAATTTCTTCTGGCGGAGGAAGCGCGCGACCAGCGCGAGCAACATCGTCTCGATCTGGTCCACCTCGATCACCGCCAAGAGTCGATTCAGGGTGTCTTGGTGGGGCAGCGTCTCGACCTCCGGGAACACCAGCCG
>JANYLG010000008.1 GCA_025363775.1 Acidobacteriota bacterium
ACGAAATGACGAATCGCTTGCGGGAGCGGCTGCACGCCGAGGGCGTCGCGCAGGTCGCGATACAGCGTTTCCCAAACCGACTCCACGCGTTTGCGGGGTTCACTATCAAGGGTGTCGCAGACGATGTCTTCCGGCCGCAACTCGCGCCCGACATCGTGGCGGGTTTCATGGAACCCCTTATCGTGTCTCTCGTGGACAGTGGGACCGACGAGAACGCAGTACGGCAGTACGTAACGAGAACTTTCGCGCGGTTGCAGGAGGCATGACTTGCCGTCCTTGAAAGCAGGACTGTTCGGCGGGAACGTGGAGACCTTCCGCGCAGCGCGAGCCAGGCTGGAGGAGTGGTTCCGCGACACCACCTGGACCCGCCGACTCGCGACTTCGCGAAACGAACATGTCGAGCGACTATCGTCACAATCACTACGTCCCCGTCTGGTATCAGAAGCGGTTTCTGCCCGCCACAACAGCTACCAATGAGCTCTTCTATTTGGATCTGAAGCCTGGGACCTTTCGTGATCCCCGCGGTTACGAGCATCGTCGGCGAGCGGTAAAGCGAACCGGAATCCGCAATAGCTTTGCACAAGACGATCTCTATACAACGCACTTCGGTGGCCATGAATCCACTGAACTCGAGCAGTTGTTCTTCGGAACCATCGACTCGAGAGGGCGTCACGCGGTCGAGTATTTCTCGACCTACAATCATCAGTCGGCCGATGGAGCGCAACTGGATAGTCTGATCGCCTACATGTGTGTTCAGAAGCTGCGCACCCCGAAGGGCCTTGGCTGGCTCGCGCAGCAAGCCGGAACCACCAATAGCGATGACACACTCAAAACCATGCTCCGGTTTCAGCAGCTCTTCGCCGCGATCTGGGCGGAGTGCATCTGGCTGATTGCCGACGCGTCCAACAGCGCCACGAAGTTTATCATTTCCGACCATCCGATCACGGTCTACAACCGGAGGTGCGGTCCCCGCTCATCATGGTGCCGTGGCTACAACGACGCGGATATCGCTTACAGCGCGACACACACGATCTTCCCACTGTCATTGGACAAGGTCCTTCTGCTGACGAATCTGACCTGGGTGAGAGATCCGTATCAACATGAAACGGTACCACGGCCGAACCCGGATCCCTGGCGCGCGGCGATGTTCAACGTCATGGCAATACAGAGCCAGCGTCACCTCACGGAGTTGGAGGTCGAGCAGATCAACTTCATCATCAAGAATCGCGCGCTACGCTACGTCGGCGCTGCTGACGAGGAATGGCTGTATCCGGAGAGACAGGTGTCGAAGGACGACTGGAGCGGATACGGCGACGGCTATTTGTTGATGCCAGATCCCCGGGCGGTGAACTTCGGCGGCGAGATCTTCATCGGGCATCGCGACGGCACGGTGAGCCACTTCGACGCCTACGGACGGAGACCCTGGCAGAAGGACTACGACAAGGAGGGCCGAGTGAACACGGAGTTCAGGACGCTCCACAGATTCAAGGGTGAATGTGCGCGCCGCTATGGGCCATACCGAAGAGGCCGGAGGTGGGAGGATCGCGAAGACCGGGACTCAGACGAGATGCATCAGTACTACCTGAGCCTCGACCCGCGCGGGAAGAAGCAACGGAGACAACAGTGACAGTCTGACCTGCCTGGCGATCTTCGGCCCCGGCAACCGGACGGCGCTTGGGTTAATTTGGGTTGTTGCGGCCGTGGCAGGGGATCGCAAGAGATTCCTACAGATCAATGAGCCTCAGCAAAGATAGGGTCTGATCGCTTCAGATCGCCGTTTCGACGCGCCTGTTAACCGGAGGGTTACAGGTTCAAGTCCTGTCTGAGGAGCCAATCCTTCCAATCACTCACAGGCATCTTTCCGTATTCCTCCGACCCTCCGGGATCCGACCGGAGGGACGCGCGTGGTCCTCTCAGTCGCGCCAGGAACCCTGAGGTCCCTTGTGTCGCGCATGCCGCCGAAGCGTTTCGCCTTCGCAGACGACCACGGTCCGGTCCGGACATGCGCAACGCTACCGAGTCGAAGCGTCACGCGCGGGTGGACGTCGATGACGGGTGGCCTGCTCGTAGGCATACGCGAGCTCGATGAGCGTCGCTTCGCTCCAGGCCCGGCCGAAGATGGTCATGCCGATCGGCAATGTCCCCCGCGTGTAACCCATCGGCACGTTGATGGCGGGGAAGCCGGACGTTGGAGCAAACACCTGGCTGTTGTCGCCCGCCTGCTGCTGATCCGCGGCGCCGATCAACTGCGGCGGCTGGCTCCAGGTCGGATAGATGAACGCCTCCAGTTTCAGGCCGTCCATCGCCTTGACGACTGCGGCGCCGAACGCCTCCCGATACGCCGCATCCGCGTGGCACGCGTCGGACTCCGGTCCCTGGGGAGTGCTGCGCTGGGCCTGCTCCAGCCTGGCACGGACGGAGTTGTGGAACTTTCCCGATGCGAGGATTTCGTCGATGTTGTGCACCGGCACGCGATCCCCTTGCTTTGCCAGGTACTCGTTGATGTCGAACTTGAATCCGCGACAGGTTCCTGAGCCCTGGGCGCGACGCACTCCAGAGAGATCGACAGGTGCGGGATCGATGATGTCGGCTCCGGCGGCCTTCAGATCGTCGATCGCCTTGGCAAACACCTTGGCGATTTCTTCATCGACAGGAAGGGTGGCGCGTTCGTAGGCCTGGCGCAGCACGCCGATGCGGGCGCCCTTCAATCCGTCGCGCACCAGCGAGGCCGCGTAGTTGGGAACCTCCCGCCCATGGCTGCGCGCGGTCATCGGATCATCCGGATCTTCGCCGACGATCACCTGGAATACCGCCACGGCGTCCGCAACCGTTCGGGTCATCGGTCCGGCGACGTCCGCAAGATAGCTCAACGGAACCACGCCGGCGCGGCTCGTCAATCCCATCGTGGAGCGAATGCCGACCAGGGCGTTGTGCGACGAGGGGCCGCGGATGGAATTGCCGGTGTCGGAGCCAAGGCCAACCAGGCCGAAATTGGATGCGACCGCCGCCGCCGTTCCGCCGCTCGACCCGGCCGGCACGCGATCCAGCGCGTAGGGGTTCTTGGTCGTGCCCAGGATGGAATTCACCGTCTCGAGCGGGCTGAACGCGAATTCCGCCATGTTCGACTTCGCGATCACGATTGCCCCGGCCGCCTTGATCCGTTTGACCAGGAATGCGTCCTTGTTCGACACGAACCCCTCGAGCGACAGGGATCCATCCGCGCTTTGCAGCCCTACTGTCTCGAAGTTGTCCTTCACGATGGCCGGCACACAATGAAGCGGGCCGGTGAGACCGCCTTTGGCGAACCTGCGATCCAAGGCCTCCGCCTCTTTCAACGCATCTGGGTTGATCTGGACGATGGCATTCAGCGCGGGTCCCTGCGTGTCACTGGCTTGGATGCGTGTGAGGTACTGGCCAACCAGATCGCGGCAAGTCAGTTGTTTCGCGGTCATTGCGGCATGGACCTGCGCGATGGTGGCCTCTTCGACCTGAAACGTCACCGGCGGTTGGGGCCCGGCGCCGGCAGGCCCTGCCCCGTCTCCCAAACAGCTCCGGTACCCGGTGCCGATGGCGCGCTGGGCGGCCACGGCAGCGTCGCTGGCAATCATCACGACCCCGGCGCGGACGAGGTCCAGGTACTCCGAAGGGTTGCCGTCCGCGAGGTAGAGGTCGTCCAGCCGCTGGCCGGGGCGCCCCAGCGTACCGAAAATCGGTTCGATGCCGGCGTCGCGCAGCGCGGAGAACAGGCGGGACTTCGGGTCGCTGGTGCCGGTCCAGCCGAGCAGTCTGAGCGGGTCGATGACCTGCCGGGCTGCGGCGATGTCCTCGGGCTTTTCCATCGTGACCGACATCATGAGCCGCGGGTCCAGTGCGTGAACCGTCTTCGCGTCAGTCATCGAGTAGGTCACCACGATCACGCGATCCTGCATGTGAGCCGCGTGAACGGCGCTCACCACGTCGCCGAACCGCGTCGTCCGCTTCACGTCGAGCTCGAAGTGGGCGCCGGCCTGGCGGCCCCATTCCAGCACGTCGGAGAACCGCGGCACCCGGTCGCCGAGGACCGTGCCGTCTGGCCGCTTGATCCGCAACGCCTGGAGTTCGGCCCACGTCCGGTCGGCCACCAGGCCGGTGCCGGTCGTCGTCCGATCCACCGTGTCGTCGTGCATCAGCACGAGCACGCCGTCCTTCGTCGTCGCCACGTCCACCTCGAGGAACGGTACGCCAGCCGCCAGGCTGGTGATGAAACTGGACATCGCGTTCTCGGCTGCGGACCGATCGGGCTGGCCGCGGTGCGCCGCCACCAGCGCGAGGTTCCGCTCGCGAAGGCAGTCGAACCGCGCGCCGAGGTCGGGGGAGGGCAGAGTCTTCAGGGCGCAGCCGCCGAGGGTGAGCACGAGTAAGGTCGCCGCAAGTCGTCGCATGGTGTCCCCTGCGAAAAGCGCATGCCGAGTCGTTGATCTGGACCGCATCTGGCGAAGAGTGAGCGGATCGGCCTGGAGACCCTGCCCCTGTCACCCGATCCGTCACGGAGTGTTGACGAGGTTGCGACAGGTCCCGATCCGTCCCGAGGCAGCGCCGTCCAGCAAGTCGTTGATACGCTCCACGACCGAGGCGCTGTCGTAGCCCGCCGGCACGAGTCTCCGCGGCACACCGGTACCTGGCGTTCAGCGTGTTGTCGTCGCCGCGGTCGGGACCTTCGCGAAGTGGTCGGCGATCCACTCCATCCATCTCCGCTGCACGTCCCGCTGGTGCACGGGGTCAGCCGCGTTGTGGCCTGCCAGCGGATAGGCAATGAATGTCGTCTCCACGCCGTTGTCCTTCATCGCGTGGTACAGCTTGTAGGACTGCGTCACGGTGACGCGGTAGTCGCCGGTGTTCGACATGACCAGTGTCGGCGCCTTGATCCTCGTCGCGTAGGTGATCGGCGACTGTGCGCGGTACGCGTCCATCAGCGTCCCAGTCCACGGCGACCCGCCGAATGAGCCTGCCCCGCCGACGTTGCCGTCGTTCAAGTCGTACTGGTCGAGCCAGTCGGTGACGGCCGCGCCTGCCACGGCGACGGTCCATCCGGGGTAGTGCCCCAGCAACCACGTGGTCATGTAGCCGCCGTACGACCAGCCGGAAACCGCCACGCGCGCCTCGTCCACGACCCCGCGCTTCTTGACGGCCGCCACACCCGCCATGACGTCGCGCCCGGGTCCATCGCCCGCGTCGTTGAAGATACCGCTCTGATAGGCGTTGCCGAGGTTGTCACTGCCACGGTAATTCGGCTGGAACACAATCCACCCCTGCGACGCAAAGATCTGCGCCTGTGAGGAGAACGTCTCCAGCGAGGCCGTGCGCGGGCCGCCGTGGACGACGAGCACGAGCGGGTACTTCTGACCGGGCTTGAAGTCCGGCGGGTAGGTGAGGATCCCGTTGTGCGTGAACGCGTCCGACTGCCACTCGATCACTTCCGACCGCCCGAGGTTCAGCGCGGCGACCTCGGCGTTGAAGTTCGTCAGCTTCTTCGGCGCGGTCGTGGCGGAAGCCATGTAGTACAGCTCGGCCGGCGTTCTGGTGTCGCTGCCGGTGAACGCGATTGACCCGTCGCGACCCACGGTGACGTCCACCCAGAACGACGAGGCCGGGCTCACTGTCCCGAGGGCCAGCTTGCGAGCCGCGCCCGCCAGCGGCTGCAGCCACAAGGAGACGCGGGAGCCGTCGTTGCCGCCGACGAGCAGCGACTGCCCGTCGGGCATCCAGATCGAACGCGCAAGATTGCGGTCGATCGGGCGCGTGAGGCTCCTGCCGACGCCGCCCGCGTTCGGCACCAGGTGGACCTCGTTGCCGTTCGACCGCGCGCCGTCACGCGGGTACCAGTACGCGATCTGCGTGCCGTCGGGCGAGAAGTTCGGATACCCCTCGAACTTCTCCGCTCGCGCGACGGCCCGTATCGCACCGCTGCTCACGTCCACCACGTGCACGGTGCTCTGCCCGCGGTCTCCCGAGTGTGCGCTGGCCGTGCGCACGAACGCCAGAAGTGTGCCGTCTGGTGACCAGGAGATCGGCGACGCAGGCGCACCCGGCGGGAAGGCGACCGGCAGGCTCCACGCGCCGCTCGTGAGGCGACGGGGCGAGCCGCCGTCGGTCGCGACCAGCCAGATGTGCGTTGACGTCGGTGCGGCCGTCGTGAGGAAGTTGTCGTTGGTCACCTCGAACGACTGGTTGAACCGATCGACGCCCTTCCTCTGCTCGGGCTCGTCAGCCGTGGCGAATACGATCGTCCTGCCGTCGGGCGACCAGGCGAACTGCTGGACGCCGGTCGACGAACTGGACAGCCGGCGCGCATCGCCACCGGCCATCGGCATGACGAAGATCTGCAGCGCGGCGTCGCGGCCGCTGCCCGACAGCGCGAGGAACGCGAGGCGGTCGCCGGTGGGCGACCAGCGCGGGTGTGCGACGCTTCGGCGGTCGACGGTGAGCGGGCGGCGGGCGAGGCTGGCGATGTCGACGAGCACCAGCTCGCTGTCGGTGCGATTCTCCTCGTAGTTCGGGTGGGCCACCACCAGGACGACCGACCTGCCATCGGGGGAGATCTGCGGATCTGACACCCGCACCAGTCTGCTGAGATCGTCCAGCCGCATGAGCCGGCTCTCGGTCGCGGCGGAGGAGGCGACCGCCAGCATCAGCACCAGCGGCAGGAGGAGGGAGATTGCGTGTCGCTTCATGGCGTACCTCTGAGGGGCAGGGTCGATGCGCGAGATTATACCCTCGGAGCCGGCGATTCCGTCGCCGACTGGATCAAAACGGCGATGCACCACGACCTCAGTTCCTGTTCCTCTCCACGCCGACGAGCAGTGAGTGCGGCGAAGTCGTGGCGGGCACGCGCAACAGGAAGCGGCCGTTTGTGGTTGTCTCGACGATGCGAACACGTCAGGCGTCGGACGTCAGAGGGAGTTGGGCGGGGTCATTCCGGGAGCCAAAGTTCGGGGTGACTTCGAGATGAAGGAAGCCCGTCGTGGACAACGAGCTGCTCACTCTCCCCCGCCGAGTGCTTCGACGTCCGCGAGATCTTTCAGGCGCCCCGACGCTCGCTTGTTCCTGATGAACTCACGACGTCCGATGAACGGCAGGTCGCACGAACCGCAGCGGCCGACGTCTCGACCCCTCCACGCGTCGTCCCACTCGACGCCGCTGATGGCGCTCATGACGTGTATCTGAACCGGCTCGATCCCCATCTGCAGGATTTTGTCGGGATTGGTGACGTCCTCCGGGCGGAGATCGCGAGTCGGGAAGCCGAACGCGGCCAGAGCGGCAAGCAGATGCTCGGCATTGGCCGCCGTGGGCCTGACGAAGACGTCGATGTCGCCAGTGAAACGGGGCGCGCCGTGAAAGGCGAGGGCGTAGGCGCCGACGATCAGGAACTCAACCTCGTGGGCGCTCAACGATCCGAAGAACTCGTCGAAGTCTGGCGCCAGTTCCATCGTGCTGCCTCCGGAGGAATTCGACGGCGGCCACGCGTTCGGAGACAGGCCTCGTCAGCCAGTATTGGCGCGCGTCGTCACCCGAGGCATGCGCCGAAGCGCTCGTGATGCGCAGGACTCGCTGAAGCCGGAATTCCACGGCGTCAGTATACCGTAGCCGACAATCATGCCATCTCGCCTTTCGGTGTCCGGCACGCACCGAGAAAGCCAGCCCGGCGTGTGGGACGTGCCCGGACCCGGGATGGCAGTCGGAGATCAGCCCGATCAGCAGAGGTTGTTTGGCGGGTTTTTCCGCAGGCTGCGGCTCTGGGCCGAAGTCCCCGTTCGGCGACGGGGTCGCGCGGCAAACTCCGGCGGGATGGCGCTCCTGGCGCGGAGCGCAGGCGGGTCCTCACCGAGGGCGAGGAAAGAGGCCTCGACCTCGCTGGCAAAAACTCGGAGGTCTTCCTCGTGTCGGCGAAGCACCTCCGCGATCACCTCGGTGGTGCAGTTGCCGAGCCGCAGCCACACCACCTTCGGGGGAGCGCCGCGAAGCACGCTCGAGCGAAGGAAGTCTTCGTCCTTCGTGACCAGCAGACACTCATGCTCAATCGCGAGGTCCCACACGCCTCGTCCCTAGCAGAAAGGCGCAGGGGGTCGCGCTCAGTTCTTCATGCCGCCCATCGGCTTCATCATGGGGCACATCGCCATGGAGTCCTTGCCTGCCTGCATGTGCTCCATCATGTGACCCATCATCCCGTGCTGCATCTTCATCATGCCGTCCCGCATCGTCCGGCGCTGGGTGACCATCTCGGTGACGACGGCCGCGGTCGCATCCGCCTTTTCCGTGCCCGACGCGAGGTTCATCTTGCTGACGAGACTGTCGAGCCGCTGATCGGCGGCCTGTATCTCCGTCATCATCTTCTCCTGGTCGGCCATCATCGCCTGGCACTTGGCGGCCATGTCGGCGGCCATACCGGCCGGGGGCTTCGCCTTCGCCGTGGCCGCCTGCGGGGGGGTCTTGGGCATCTGTCCAGCGAGGCTTGGCATCGCCGAGATCACCACGGTTGCGCAACCCGCCACGATCCCTATCACGAGTCTATTGAGTCTCATAATTATCTCCTTAGAGTCGATCTTCGGTCCAGACAGGATGGTAGGGCTGTTCAATACCGCACAGTCTCGAAAAAAGGAGGCTTCCCGGATTCGAGGGCCGCTCGGCTGCCGGGCCGTCGAGGGTCTCCGCAAAGCGGGGGAGTGACGACGGCCATCAAATCCGCGCGCTTCGAAGCCGCAGTGCGTTTGCGATCACCGACACCGAGCTGACACTCATCGCCGCTGCTGCGATCATAGGGCTCAGAAGCAGACCCACGAAGGGATAGAGCACGCCGGCCGCCAGCGGAATGCCCAGCGCGTTGTAGACGAACGCGAAGAACAGGTTCTGCTTGATGTTCGCCATCGTCGCCCGGCTCAGACGTCGGGCTCGGATGATGCCGGTCAAGTCGCCCTTCACGAGCGTCACGCCGGCACTCTCCATCGCCACGTCGGTGCCGGTCCCCATCGCGATCCCGACCTGCGCCTGCGCGAGGGCCGGCGCATCGTTGATGCCGTCGCCCGCCATCGCGACGAACCGGCCGTCGGCCTGGAGCCGCTTCACCGCGTCCGCTTTCTGATCGGGAAGCAGATCCGCCACGACATCGTCGATGCCGAGCTGGCGTGCCACCGCCTGCGCGGTTGTGAGGTTGTCGCCCGTGAGCATCACGATCGTCAGGCCCTCGGCGTGCAGTTGCCGGATCGCCTCGACGGTTGTGGCCTTGATGGGATCGGCGACGGCCAGCAGGCCCGCCGGCTGCGCGTCAACCACCACGAACATCACGGTCTGTCCGTCGGCCCGCAATTCCTCGGCGCGCGCCGCAAGCGGGCCGGGATCCACGTGGAGTTGCTGCAGCAGCGCGAGATTGCCGAGCGCCACGGCGTGGCCGTCCACGGTGCCCGTCACGCCCTTGCCGCTGATAGCCTGGAAGTCGGCAGGTTTCAGCAGGTCCACGCCCCGCGACGCGGCCCCCGCCACAATCGCGCTCGCCAGCGGGTGTTCGCTGCCTTGCTCCAGGCTGGCGGCCAGCCGCAGCACGACGGCTTCATCCTGGCCTGGCTGGGGGACGACCGCCACCAGCTTCGGTTTGCCTTCCGTCAGCGTGCCCGTCTTGTCCACCACCAGGGTGTTCACCTGGCGGAGCACTTCGATCGCTTCCGCGTTTCGGAACAGCACCCCGACGCTCGCGCCCTTTCCGGTCGCCACCATGATCGACATGGGCGTCGCGAGGCCGAGCGCACACGGGCACGCGATGATCAGGACCGAGACCGCCGCGACGAGGGCGTACGCCATCCGCGGCTCCGGACCGACCAGCGCCCAGGCCATGAATGCGAGGACGGCGGCCGCGATCACGGCGGGCACGAAGTAGGCGGAGACGGTGTCGGCCAGGCGCTGGACGGGCGCGCGGCTTCGTTGCGCCTCTCCGACCATGCGCACGATCTGCGACAGCAGGGTCCCTGATCCGACCCGCTCGGCGCGCATGACGAAGCTGCCGGCCGTGTTCATCGTGGCCCCGATGACGCGCTCGCCCGGGTGCTTCTCGACCGGCATCGGCTCGCCGGTCACCATCGACTCGTCCACCGCGCTCATTCCCTCGGTGACGATGCCGTCCACCGGCACCTTCTCGCCCGGCCGGACGCGCAGCAGGTCGCCGACCTGGACCTGATCGAGCGGCACGTCCTGTTCGCGCCCATCCGCCGTCACCCGGCGCGCCTGCTTCGGCGCGAGGCCAAGAAGCGTGCGAATCGCTGAACCGGTGCGACTGCGAGCGCGCAGTTCCAGGACCTGGCCGAGGAGCACCAGCGTGACAATGGCCGCCGCCGCTTCGAAGTAGACGGCGACGAGGCCGTCCACGTTGCGGAACGAACCGGGGAACACACCCGGGAGCAGGGTGGCGACCAGGCTGTAGACGGACGCCACGGACACGCCCAGACCGATGAGCGTGAACATGTTCAGGCTGCGGAAGACGAGCGACTGCCAGGCGCGGACGAAGAACGGCCAGCCGCCCCACAGCACGACCGGCGTGGCGAGTGAGAGTTCCACCCAGCGGAGCGTGGTCGGTGAGGCCAGGTGTTCCACGAGGTGCCCGGGAAGATCGTGGGCCATGGTGATCAGGATCAACGGGGCGGTGAGCGCCGCGCTGACAGAGAAGCGCCTGGTCATGTCCACCAGTTCGGGATTCTCGTCGCCCTCCTCTGGTGCCGCGATCGTGCGGGGTTCGAGCGCCATCCCACAGATTGGGCAGTTCCCCGGTGCATCACGCAGGATCTCCGGATGCATCGGGCACGTGTACTCGACCGCATCCGGGCCCGGTGCCGCCGGTCTCATCTGGGGTGGCGTTGCCTCTGACGTAAACCGGGCCGGGTCGGCCTCGAAGCGCTGAAGGCACGACGGGTTGCAGAAGTAATACGTGCGTCCGCGGTGGTCAGTGTGCCCCGCGGCGTTCGCGGGATCAATCGTCATCCCGCAGACCGGGTCAACGACCGCCTGGGCTGCGGGTGCCGTCATGCTGTCGCGTGACATGGGGGCCTCTCCCGGGATGGACATCGGCGCAGGCGAGCGGGACACCCGCCCGGCAAATTGTAGAGGTGGGTTGCCCCACTCGCTACCCTAACAGATTCACCCGGCCAGCCTCCGGTGACACCAGAGCCGGCCGAAGCGGTGTCCCTGCTGACGCAGAAGGGGTCGGGGGCTGACGCGGCTGGTAGAACAGGCGCCGCGTCCCGTCAGACTGGGCGCGGGATCCAGTAGCCGGTCGCGGCGAACCCCTGCGCGCGCCGGTTGATGTCCTGCATCTCGCCGACCGTGGCGGCCTTGAAGGTCGAGGCCGTCTTGACCACGGCGCTGAGCGTCGCCACCGAGTCCATCCCGGCGAGCACCGTCGCCACGGGCAGCGACATCGCATACCGCAGGAATTCGTCGGAGGAGGGGCGCGGACGATCGAACGCCTCGGGCGGCGGGGCGAAGCGGTGGAGTTCAGGGCGCGTGTCGGTCTTGAAGCGCGAGTCGAACGAACCGTCCACGGCGCTCTTCAGGAAGAAGCCGTGGCCGACGGCCTTCATCACGATCATGGCGATGCCCCGGGTCTTCGCCAGCGGGAGCACGTCCGCCTCGAAGTCGGGGACCCGCGTCGCGTTGATCGGTGCCTGGATCGCCTCGGGTTCCAGCCGGGCGATCGCGGCGAGTCGTTCGGATGCTTCCTGGACTGGGGGACTCTGCGGCCGTTGTGGAGCGCGCTGGCCGGCGAATCGTCCTTCGCGCGGACGCAGGCCTTTCTGGTGTGCGCTGACCTGCCGATCGCGCTCGCCACCAGGTGTGGTGAACCGCAGTAACGTCGGCGTGAGCACATCAACGGCGCTCCGGTTCTTGTGAAACCTTTGGAAGCACACCTCGAAATGGCTGTAGGCCGTCGCGAGCCAGATCGCCTGATCGACCGCCGCCGCCAGTTCATGCGTCCAGTCCATTACTACCGGCGCCGTGACCGGCTGTCCGTGCCTGATTCCCCATTTCACGGCGAGCGCGAGTAAGCGGCTGACATTGATCAGCATAGGGTCGAAATGCGGCGTGTTACTGCCGCGCGCTGCGTGCTCGCGCTCCACCATTCCGATGCCGCCAGTGAGCAACACCCACAGGGCGGTATTCGAGGGGTTCTGCAGGATCTGCAGACCGCGCCAGCACTCGTCGGCCTGTGCTTCGGCCTGACTCAGGGTTTCGACGACGTCCGCAGGGGCGTCTTTCTTGAGATATGCCATTGGATGCGCCGTGCCGCAACGGACCGCAACAACGACGGGCCGAGAGGTCGCGGCTTCAGGCGTGCGCGGAATCGGGCTGATAGCGCCGGACGCGGATCTTGCCTGCATCCTTGCGTGCCTGAGCGATGTCGTAGGCAGCCTGCATGCGCATCAGCGTGTCCATGTTCACGCCGAACGCCTTCTCGATGCGCAGAGCCATCTCGCCGGACAAGTCGGCATTCTCGTTCAGGAGATTCGACAGCGCGGGTCGCGACACGCCGAGCACCTTGGCCGCGGCCGTGACCGAGAGCCCGTGAGCCTCGATGATCTCGGTCTTGATGAAGTTGCCGGGGTGAACCGGGTTGTGCATAGCCATGGTGTTCTCTCTTTTCAGTGGTAGTCCTCAAGGTTCATATCGACGATCTCGTCTTCCTCGATCCGGAACGTCAGCCGCCGATTACGCGTGACGTGCAGGCTCCAGGTGCCCTTGCGGTCGCCCGTCAGAATGTGCGCTTTCCACAGGGGAAGTGCGCGCAGCTCTTCCGGGTGTTCCATCGCATCGAGGAAGGTGAGCATCTTGCGGAGCTTGTCCACGGTGTCCGCGCTCAAGCCCTTCGAGGACTTCTCCTCGTACAGGCGGCGCAGACCTTTGTGCGCAATACTCCGTACCCTCATATGATAACTGTAGCGTTACAGGCTACAGTCGTCAAGAGGAACATGTTCCTGACCCGGCGCGGAAGCCAGGGCTCACGGTGGACGAGATTTCAGGTCGGGGCGTCAAGAACGGGGGGAGAGCAGAGCACGGACCCGACCAGCTGACGCCGCCTGGCGGCGTGGGCGCCGCCAATGCCGCCGGGCGGCGGCGATCGGCGGCTGCCCCGGGATGCTCACTTCCGCTCGCCCCGGCCAGGTCGAAGACGACGGACGGTGGGCGCGGGACGGGCACATCCACCGCCAGTACAGCGCGAACCCGCGCCTCGACTGCCACCCGCGGACACATCCGGGCCCGGTGCCGCCGGTCTCATCTGGGGTGGCATCGCCTCTGACGTAAACCGGGCCGGGTCGGCCTCGAAGCGCTGAAGGCACGACGGGTTGCAGAAGTAATACGTGCGTCCGCGGTGTTCAGTGTGCCCCGCGGCGTTCGCGGGATCAATCGTCATCCCGCAGACCGGGTCAACGACCGCCTGGGCTGCGGGTGCCGTCATGCTGTCGCGTGACAT
>JANYLG010000015.1 GCA_025363775.1 Acidobacteriota bacterium
TGTAGACGCGAACGTAGCGTTCGCGCCGCGCGTGGAGGGCATTGAGCTTGGCCTGCAGCCGCGGGCCCGAAGCCGCCTGCTCGTAGCAGCGATGAAATCGCAGGTCGAGTTCCTGCGCGGTGCGGATGTCCGACACCTCCGTGGCCGAGAGCGCGCGGAGTTGCGCGTTGATCGTCCGGGCCTCGAGCGCCACGGCGTGCCGCGGCGCGGCGGGCAGTTCGGCCGCAAGCCGCGCCGCGATGCCGTCGAGCGCGCCGACCATCAGGAACAACTCGCGCATGTCGGCTGCCGTCAGCGGCGCCACCGTGACCCGTCCCGACCGCGTCGCCCCCGTCGTCTCGACCAGCCCCTCCTGCTGCAGCCGGAGGAGGGCCGCGCGTACGGGCGTTCGGCTGATGCCGAGCCGCCGGCCGAGTTCCACCTCTGTCAGCGGCGCCCCTGGCGCGAGCCGCAGCGTGACGATGCTGTCGCGCAGCCGAGTGTAGGCGGCATCGCCCAGCGTGCGTGTGGTGGGCCGACGCGAACCGGACCGGGACTTGCCTGTCGAAGCCATCTCTCCCCCGAGCCCTGTCAAATCGCGGGCCTGAAGGCCCGCATGACCTCAGTCAACATACCCTACTTCAGCCCGGGCCGGGTTCGAACGTGAAAATTGGTTGAGCCGTCCCTCGGCTATCGACAGGCACAGCGTCGCCTATGCCGCGAACGGCAGCGCGGCGATGATCGAATCTCGCGTGCAGCCAACAACGGCGCGCAAGGCTCTACGCTGCGAACCGCTGCCGCGTGCAAGGAGAGAGCGGCTGGCAAGGCCGCGCATGATCTGGCTATAATCTAGCCAGAATGCCATTCGAGATCATCCTTGCACCAGGGGCCGTGGAGTCGTTGCGCCGACTGTCCGCGCACATCCGGGCCGAGGTCAGGGACGCTCTCGACGTGCACCTGAGACATGAACCGACGAAGGTCAGCAAGAGCCGAATCAAGCGGCTGCGGGGGCTGAGCCAGCCGCAGTTCCGCTCGAGGATCGGCGACATCAGGGTGTTCTAGGACGTTGCAGAAACAGCGGTCGAGGTCCTCGCCATCATCGAGAAAGCCGAAGCGCAAGCCTGGCTCGGCGAAGAAGGCACGCCCAGTCCGGGCGGTGGCCCTTGCTGAAGTCAAAGACGATCTGTCGAAGTACCTCCGCCTGGCGGAGGAGGAAGAAATCGTGATCACGCGTCACGGCCGTGCGGCAGGCGTGTTGATCGGATTCGGTTCGGAAGAGGACTGGTTCGACTATCGCCTCGAGCATCATCCTGAGTTCCTGCGTCGCGTGGCCGATGCGCGGGCGGCCCTCCGGGATGGTCGTGGGGTTCGACTCGAAGATGCAGATGCATAGGGCGGCCGGTCTAGAGTGCGCTTCACCCGACCGCCGCCGATGAAGAACATGTGCGGCCGCAGGTGAAGCGAGTACAGGGTCCATTTCGGTCGGACACACTACAGTGCGATCCGCAAACTTCGCGAGCCGGGCGACACGGTCAGAACTGCTTCTGCTCGGTGCGTTCGATGATCTCGTCCTGCAGCCCCTTCGTCAGGTCGCAGAAGTAGTCGCTGTACCCGGCAACGCGGACGATCAGATCGCGGTGTTTCTCGGGTTCCTTCTGCGCCGCACGCAGCGTGTCCCCTGTCACCACGTTGAACTGGATGTGATGGCCGTCCAGCTTGAAGTACGCCCTGACGAGGTGCGCGAGCTGGTCGAGCCCCTCCGCCCCCTCGAGCAGCGCCGGCGTGAACTTCTGGTTCAGCAGCGTGCCGCCGCTGCGCGCGTGGTCCATCCGCGACGCCGACTTGATCACCGCCGTCGGTCCGCAGCGATCCGCGCCCTGGGCCGGCGAGATGCCGTCCGAGACTGGCACGAACGCGTGTCTCCCATCCGGCGTCGCGCCGCACACCGAGCCGAAGTAGACGTGGCACGTCGTTGAGAGGTAGTTCACGTGGTAGACCGAACCGGTCGGCCCGCGCCGGCCGTCGATCTGCGTGAACAGCCAGTCGCACAGCAGGGTGATGAATGCGTCGGCGTATTCGTCGTCGTTGCCGTACTTCGGTGTCTTGTTGACGAGCAACTGGCGGAGCGACTCGTGGCCGATGAAGTTGTCGCGCACCGCCTTGACGAGGGCGGGCATCGTGACGTGGCCGTGATCGAACACGTGGTACTTGATGGCCGAGAGGCTGTCGGCCGCGGTGCCCGGCCCGACCGGCATGATGTAGCGCGTGTTGTAGCGCGCGCCGCCGGCGTTGTAGTCGCGCGCGTTCCTGATGCAGTCGTCGGTGATGATCGACAGGAACGGCGCCGGCATCAGCGTCGCATACATCCGCTCGATGATGTGGCTGCCGGCAATCTTCACGTCGATGAAGTGCTGCAGTTGGCGGCGGAACGCCTCCAGGAATTGATCGAACGATTCGAAGGTTGCCGGGTCGCCGGTCTTCGGCCCGATCTGCCGCTCCGTGCGCGGATCGTACCCGTCGTTCAGCGTGACTTCGATGACCTTCGGCAAGTTGAAGTAGCCCGTGAGGATGTAGCTTTCCTTGCCGAACGCGCCCGCCTCGACGCAACCGCTCGTGCCCCCGCAGCGCGCGTCCTCGACCGACTTGCCCTGCCGCACCAGTTCGGCCACGACCATGTCGGCATTGAAGATCGACGGCTGGCCCCAGCCCTTGCGGATGACCTCGCAGGCCTTCTCGAGGAAGCGATCGGGGCTCTTCTTGCTCAGCTGGATGTTCGACGACGGCTGCAGCAGCCGCATCTCGTCGATGACCTCGAGGATCAGGTACGTGACGTCGTTGACGCCGTCGCTGCCGTCGGCCTTCAGGCCGCCGTTGCTGATGTTCGAGAAGTCGGTATACGTCCCGCTCTCGGCCGCCGTGACGCCCACCTTGGGTGGCGCCGGCTGGTTGTTGAACTTGACCCAGAAGCACTGGAGCAGTTCTTTGGCGCGCTCCCGCGTCAGGGTGCCCGCCTCGATTTCGCGCTTGTAGTAGGGATAGAGATGCTGATCGAGACGCCCCGGGCAGAACGAGTCCCAGGTGTTCAGCTCCGTGATGACACCGAGGTGGACGAACCAGTACGCCTGCAGCGCCTCCCAGAACGTGCGGGCGGGGTGTTCGGGAACCCAGGCGCAGCTGGCGGCAATCTGCTCGAGTTCCGCCTTGCGCACCGGGTCGGCCTCGGCCGCCGCGAGGCGCGCGACTTCCTGGGCGTGGCGATGCGCGAACCGGATGACGGCGTCGGCCGCGAGGCGCATGCCCTTCAATTGCTGCCGCTTGTCGTACGCGTCGAGATCGTGGAGATCATCGAGCGCCGCCAGTTCGCGGTCGATGCCCGCCTGCAGTCCCGACAGCCCCTTCTCGTAGATCTTCCCGTCGGCCACCGTGTGACCTGGTGCGCGTTGCTCCATGAACTCCGTGAAAATACCCGCCTCGTACGCATGCTTCCACGCGTCGGGCAGTTCCCCGAACATGCGATGTCGCATCGAGCGTTCGCGCCAGTAGGGGATTACGTCGTCGCGATACGCGTCGCGCGCCTGCTGGTCGAGGGCAAACGAGATCTTCTCGCGCGAGTCGAGGATGTCGAGGTCCTCGAGCGAGTGACAGCATAGCTCCGGGTAGGTTGGCGTCGCCTTGGGCGCGGGTCCGCGTTCGCCGACGATCAGCTCGCCCGGTTCGATGTACAGCGCCTTCCGGTCCATCAGGTACTGGAAGGACAGGGCGCGGAGAATCGGCAGCGGCGCCGCCGGCGCGTCACGGTAGAACGCCGTCATCAACTCCGCACGCTCGCTGGACAGCGTGGGCTTCCGGTCGAGGCTCTGCTGGCGCAGCTTGGTGACACGTTCCGTCATGACGACCCTCCTGGTCGGACGATCAGCCCGTATTCCTCGAGCAGGCGAACGACGTGCGCCTGCGTGTCGGCCGATGGGGGCTGGGTGTCGGCAAGGGGATAAGGACGCTGAAGCCGGTCGTACTTGGCCATGCCGGCCCGGTGGTACGGAAGCACGTCGACCCGCGTCAGGCGCAGCGCCGAGAGGAACGCACCCGTCTCGCGGACGTTCTCGTCATCGTCGTTCACGCCGGGGATCAGCGGGAAACGCACGAGGATGTTGGAGTGGACCGCGGCCAGCTGCTCGAGGTTGTGGAGAATGCGGACATTCGACGAGCCGGTATACGCGAGATGCCGCTCCTCGTCCATCATCTTGAGGTCGAAGAGAAACAGATCGGCGTCGCGGGCTACTTCGAGCAAGGCGCCCGTGTCCGCGTGTCCGCAGGTGTCCACCGCGACGTGGATGGCGGACGCGCGGCACGAGCGAACCATATCCAGAAGGAACGCGGGCTGCATCAGCGGCTCGCCGCCAGAGAAGGTGACGCCGCCTTCCGACTCGTCGTAGAAGATGCGGTCGCGCTCGATTTCCGCCATCAGTGCGTCCACGCTCATCGTCCGTCCGACGAATTCGCGCGCGCCGGTCGGGCACGCCTGGACGCAGGCGCCGCACGTGTCGCACGCGTCGGGCGCGACCGGGCCCTTGTCGGCGGCGGGCTGCACGGCGTGGTGCGGGCACGCCATGGTGCAGCCCAGGCACCGGATGCACCGCTCCGGCTTCGGCATGAACTCGGGCTGAAGGAGTTGGCTTTCGGGGCTGTGGCACCAGGCGCAGCGGAGCGGACAGCCCTTCAGGAACACGGTGGTTCGGATGCCCGGGCCGTCGTGGATGGCAAACCGCTCGATGCGCAGAATCCGGCCTTCGGCCACCGGTATGCCGAGAAACGCCGGGTCGGTCCATGTCGCACAGGTCACGTCAGGCCCCTACCAATTGCCACGCTCTCCAAGAATAGTGACCACCTGGCCGTAGCGTTCGGCCGAGCCGCGCCAGTTGAGGGTGACGGCGCGCTCGGCGCCATCGAGGTCGCCGGCGCGGATGGCGTCCACAAGGACCGAGTGCTCGCGCGCGGCCTCGTCGAAGGCGCAGACGATGGCGCTGGTATACACGCGCTCGTACCGCTCGGCCTGCGGCTGGAGGACGTCGAGTTCCGACAGCAGTCGGGGGCCGGCAGCCGCGGTCGTGTACGCACGGTGGAAGCGCACGTGCAAATCGTGGGCACGCACGATGTCGGGCGGCCGCGACGCGGACGCGTCACGCAGGTCTTCGGCCAGACGCGCCATCTCGCCGGCGAGCGCCTGCCGCCTGGCCGGCTCGAGGCCGGCGGCCAGCCGGGCGGCGGCCGATTCGAAGGCGCCCACCATCAGGAAGATTTCGCGCATGTCGTCCGCCGTCAGCGGCGCGACGATGGCACGCAGCATGGTTCCGGCGCGCGACGGGCTGACGAACCCTTCCTGCTGGAGGCGCTGCAGCGCAGCCCGGACCGGCGTCCGGCTCACGCCCAGACGCAGCGACAGCTCCGTTTCGATCAGCGGCGCACCCGGGGCGAGGCGCCCGGCCACGATCAGATCGCGCATCCGCAGGTAGGCGGACATCGTCACTTCCTGGCGCGGCACCAGGCGGATGACCCGTCGCGAGGGCGACCGACGGCCGGCAGCGGCTTTCGATGTGGAACGCGGCATCTGTCCCTATCACTCGTCCTATCAATCTACATTATTGCACCAGGGATTGCACACAGTGTGGTATACAATCCGCGCCAGCACGCGTGAAGACTGGCAACGGTTCTTTTGGGGCTCAATCCGGAGGTGTGTCATGGCTCATCCTCGCATCGTGCGACCCGTCGCGTCGGCGGTGGCCGCGTTCGTCCTCCTGCTCGCGTTCGTGTTCACCGGCGACGGTTCGCTCTCGGGCCAGGCGCCCGCCCGCCCGGCCAAGCCCGTCGCCGGGGCGCCGGCAGCCGCCCCTGCGGTGACGGCGGATTCGGTGTTCCGCGTCAAGGCGTGGGATCAGTTCGTGTCGATGCGGGGCAGTTCGCCCTTCAAGGATCTGAAGTGGCAGTTCATCGGCCCGACGAGCATCAGCGGACGCGTCGTGGATGTCGCGGTCGCCAACCGCAAGGGGAAGACTCGCGTGATCTACGTGGCCACCGCGTCCGGCGGCCTGTGGAAGACGGAGAACGAGGGCACGACGTTCGAGCCGATCTTCGAGCAGGCGGCGTCCGTGCAGGGCGGCAACGTGGAAGTTGCGCCGTCCGACCCGAACATCATCTGGTTCGGGACGGGCGAGGCGAACATCTTCCGCAGCTCGAACGCGGGCGTGGGTGTCTACAAGTCGACCGACACGGGCAAGACGTGGCAGCACATGGGCCTGCCCTCCACCCACACCATCGCGCGCATCGTCATCCACCCGACGAACCCGGACATCGTCTACCTGGCGGCTGGCGGCCACGAGTGGACCGACAACGAGGAGCGTGGCGTCTACAAGACCACCGACGGCGGCAAGACGTGGGACAAGATCCTTTACGTTGACGCGAAGACCGGGGCGAACGACCTCGTGATGGATCCGACGGATCCGAACGTCCTCTACGCGACGACGTGGCAGCGCATCCGGAACAAGTGGAACGACCCGCGCACCCTGCCGGGCTATACGGGCACCGGCATCCACAAGACCACCGACGGCGGCAAGACCTGGACGCCGATCAACCAGGGGCTGTCGGTTCCCGACCGTCGCGGGCGGATCGGCATCGACATCGCGCGCTCGAACCCGAACGTCCTCTACGCGTTCGTCGACAACTACGAGATCGCGCGGCAGGCGAAGCCGGGCGAGATGGACTCGTACGGCCGGCCGAAACAGGGCACGATCAAGGGCGCCGAGATCTACCGGTCGGACAACAAGGGCCAGGCCTGGAAGAAGGTCAGCGAGTCGAATGCCTTCATGGAGGGCGCGGCGGCCACCTATGGCTGGGTGTTCTCCCAGGTCCGTGTGGACCCGAACAACGAGAACACGGTCTACTTCATGGGCCTCGCCCTGAACCAGAGCACCGACGGCGGCAAGACCTTCAAGGTGCTGCGCGGCATGCACAGCGACCACCACGCGCTGTGGATCGACCCGGCGAACTCCGACAACCTGCTCAACGGCAACGACGGCGGCGTGGTGATGTCCTACGACTTCGGCAAGACGTGGCGGCAGTTCACCGATAACCTCCCGGCGGTCACGTTCTTCAACGTGGCGTTCGACATGGCGACGCCGGTCCACGTGTACGGCTCCGTACAGGACCACGGCAGCTACCGCGCGATCGTCGACCTGGGCAAGGGGCGCGACAAGATTCCAACGCAGGCGTTCGAGGAGACGCTGGGAGGCGAGGGGACGACCCATGCAATCGACACCAGCGACAACAACACGGTCTACGCGTCGAGCTTTTATGGGAACCTCGACCGGGCCGACTTCTCGAAGCCCGGGACAACCGGCGGCTTCAGGACGATGCCGTTCCAGATGACGAACATCATGCCGAAGGCCGGCGAGGGCGAGCCGCCGCTGCGCGGCCAGTGGATGGCGCCGACCATCGTGTCGCCGCACGACCCGAACGTCGTCTATCACGGCCTGCAGTACGTCTTCCGCTCGATGCACAAGGGCGACGCCTGGGAACGGATCAGCCCCGACCTCACCGGCAACGTCGTGTCGATGATCGGCGACATCCCGTACCAGACGCTCTACGCGCTGGCCGAGTCGCCGAAGCGGTTTGGCCTCCTCTACGCGGGGACCGATGACGGCCACCTGCACATCACGCGCGACGGCGGGAAGACGTGGACCGAGCTGACGGCAAACCTGCCGCAGAAGAAGTGGATCTCGCGCATCGTGCCGTCCACGTTCGACGAGGGCACGGTGTACGTGACGCAGAACGGCAAGCGCGACGACGAGTTCGCCGCCTACGTCTACAAGTCCACCGACTTCGGCAAGACGTTCAAGAGCATCGTCGGGAATATCCCGTGCGGGCCGGTCAACGTGATCCGCGAGGACCCGTCGAATCCGAAGATCCTCTACGTCGGCACCGACATGGGCGTGTATGTCACGACCGATGGTGGGACGACGTGGACCGTGCTCGGCGGCAACCTGCCGTCCACCTTCGTACACGACCTGGTCGTTCACCCGCGCGATCGGATCATCGCGATCGCGACGCACGGCCGCGGCATCTGGGTGATGGACGCCGTGCCCGTGCAGAAAAAATAGGGGTCGGGTACTTTTCGTTCCTGGCCGGCTTGCCTGACGGATTTATCATCCGTCAGGCGGCCCTCTGAGGAGTGAGTCATCGCTCCTGCCGCGCAACCGACACCGCAGCGGGTTGCGTCCACGCGACCCACCCGTTCGAGTTGACGTGCACCGGCTTGTCACCGGCGCGATCGGTGATCTCCTCGCCGGAGATCATCAGACTGACGCGGCCGAGCGGCCACCCCCTCGACTATGCGCGGGACCGCCCCCACCTCTATTTCTTCGTGGGCTGCGATGGCTGCTGCCAGTCGATTTTCAGGTTGTGCGCGCCCCGCGTCGTGATGCGGGTGTCCGCGTCCAGTTCGAGTAGCGCCGGCTTGTTCCCGATCTCCATTGCGGTGAGGTAGACCAGCCGGGTGACCTTCTCCATCTTCGCGTAGTCGACCCGGGCCTCGACGTCGGCCGGCTGATGGTAGTCGTCGGTGGTCCCGCAGAAAAACCAGACGGCGGGGATGCCGTAGCGGAGGTACGGGTAGTGGTCGCTGCGGAAGAAGAACCGGTCGGGATGGGCCTGGTCCTGGAACGTGTAGTCGAGCGTCAGCTTCGTGACCTTCCGGTTCGTCTCGTTGATCGCCTGGTCCAGTTCCATGCTCACCTTGTTGGAGCCGATCAGGTAGATGCCGTTCGGGTCGTTGCGCGACAGCATGTCGAGGTTGAGTGCCGCGCTGACCTTCTCGACGGGCACCGGGCTGTGGCTGGCAAAGTAGTGGGCGCCGTAGAGGCCTTTTTCCTCCCCGGTGTGCCAGACGAAGATGACCGATCGCTACGGCCGCTCGACGAGCAGCGCCCGGCCCAGCGAGAACATGGCGACCACGCCCGAGATGTTGTCGTCGGCGCCGGGGAACACCTGGTCTTCGCGGTAGCCGATGCCGTCGTGGTGCGAGCCGATCAGCACGTACTCGTTCTCGAGGACGGGGTCGCTGCCCTTGACCATCGCGACGACGTTCCGCGTGGCGCCCTTGCGCGACTCGAAGGCGACGGTCACGTCGACCTGGCGGCCGGCGACCTCACGGGACGGCGGGCGCTGGCCCGCGGCCACGCGGTCGAAGAGCTGATCCAGTTCCCCGCGGGAGATTCCCAGTAAACCGGCCGCGGCGTCGTGCCTGAGGTCCACCTGGAACACCGCCGGTTGGAACCCCGAGCCGAGGCTGATCTCCGTATCCATCGGTCGCCCGCGCTCGATGTTGTCGAACGACAGGTTCTGGGCCGCCAGAGCGGCCTCGCGTTCCTTCGGGATCACCGTCAGGATGGCCACCGCCCCTTTCTCGCGGGCGATCGTGGCGCGGCGGGCGAGGAGGCCACGGTTCTCGGCCCGCCGGAGCGAGTGCGAGGCCGGCAACGTGGCATCGAGGATCAGCACCACCTTGTTCTTCAGATCGAGGTCGGCGAAGTCGTCCCATCCCAGGGCCGGGGCGTTCGCCCCGATGCCCAGGAACACCAGCCCGCCAGAGGCCGAGCCTGGAGCGACCCAACGGCCGCGCACGCCGAAGGCGGCGGGCGCGTGGTAGGTCGTGCGGCTGGCGCCGGTCGCCACCTCGATACGGGAGTTCGCTTCCGACAGCTTCGAGATGTCGAGGGCGAGGTCCTGGAAGAACGACCCGCCGGGCATCAGCGGCTTCAGGCCGATGCGCTCGGCGGCGAGGGCGATGTAGCGCGAGGCGATCTCCAGTTCCACCGATGGCGTATTGCGCCCCTTGAACTCGGGCGCACCGAGGAACTGCATGTGAAACTTCATCTCGTCGGCGCGAATCGCCTGGACGCCCTTTACCTGGCCGGCGACCGGCGCCGCCGCCCAGCCGAGAACGACAACCGCGAGCGCGAGGGACCGAACGTCACTGATGCGCATCCTGCCTCCTGGAAAATGCCGTCAGCTTACTTCAAGTCGGGCTGATTGTCGCGGGACCAGGAACTTCGTTTCGATGATGGCGCGGAGCCCGTCCGGCGTCACACTCACGTTCCAGACGATGGTTCCGCTCGCACGGCATGCACATACCCTTCGCTGCCATACTGCAAGATCGCTTGATCGGCGGTGAGAAGGGTTGCGTCGGATTCACGGGCGGTGGCGATGAGCATTCGATCGGCGGGGTCGCCATGAAACACCCCCGGCAGTCGGGTGCTGGAGATGCAGATGTGGGGTGTGAGCTCCGCCAGCCGGACGCCCGGCGCGGCGAGAGCCTCCCGAACCCAACTTTCGCAATCCGCTGCCAGCGTCAGCCGTCCCTTGGCCTCCAACATCGCGACTTCCCATACAGAGATGACGGACACGCGCAGAAGCCCATCCGGAACGGCTCTTTCCAGCATTCGGCGACTGGCGCTGCCCAAGCGGTTGTCCCCCAACATCAACCACACCCACACATGAGTATCCAGCAAGACCGGTCGCGTCATCGCTGCGCCTCCCACGTCTCGCCGGTTGGGGCGACGATGTCACCCGTGATCTTCCCCTTCCCGCGAAGATAGCCAAACAGCGGACGCTCCGGAGCCGGGTCAACTGGCACCAGTCGGGCCACCGGCTTGCCCCGCTTGGTGACCGTAATCGTTTCATGCTTTTCCGCCACACGATCCATGAGTTTCAGACACTGCGCCTTGAACAGACCTGCCGGGATATCCATAGGCACCTCTCGTGAATGTTTCATGTCAGCGCTATGACTATGGTCACATGACCATGAACGCTCTTATTTGTCAAGCCGCGTTCATGCTCACCGTTGGATATTGTGTGACTCCAACCGGCGCGACCTCCTTCAAGCGCACTCGGGGGTCGCTTCTCCTGCGTGCCATCTCGTCGATCCCGCTGATCGCATCCGCGGCGTCGGCCTCCCCTCGCCATGTTACCCTGCAGCTCGAGTGGACCCATCAGTTCCAGTTCGCCGGTTACTATTCGGCCCCCGAGCGCGGGTACTACCGCGAAGCCGGTCTCGACGTCCGCATCGTTGAAACGAAGACTGGCGCCAAGCCTGCGATCCACCCGGGGTCGGGCTGACCCGCGCAGGACGGCCGGCCTGCTTCACGCGTCGCAGGCGAGCCTCGGAGCAGACGCGGCAGCGTTGTCGCGCCCACCATCCCTGCCGGATGTCCTGCGGCGGCGTCGGCGGTGTCCGGTGTCCGGGAGCGGGCGTTATCGGCTATGCTGCGGACGTTCACGAGGCAGGAGGCCCGAACGACGATGCGAAGTTACCGCGCCGGGGAACCCACTGAGGAGTACTGCCGCGTCTGCAAGATCGACCGGGTGCACACCGTCATCGTCGTGGACGAGGCGGGCCGGCCCATGCGCGTGCAGTGTGACTATTGCGGCAGCCAGCACAACTCGCGCGGCGTGGCCGCGCCCGCGCCGCACCCGGGGGACGAACCGCCGGGACAAAAGCCCGCGCGCTCGATCGGCGGCGCGGAGAGTCAGCCGCTACCCCTGGTCTCGGACCGCGAACGGAGAGAGGAGCCTGTCATGGTGCATACCCCTGAGCCGGTGGACCTCGAACTGCTGCTGAGGCGAGTGATCCGCGAAGAGACCGGCCTCACCGCGGCCGTGCCGGCGGAGAAGTGGCGCGGCGGCGCGCTGGTCCTGCGCCCCGGCACGCCTGGTGTACAGGAGAAGAGCTGGCCGATCGAAACCTTCTTCCACAAGGTGGTGATGATCCGCAACCGGCTGCGCACCCTGGAGCAGCAGGTGAACGGGATGGACATCCCCGAGGATGCGAAGGTGAAGCTCCAGGGATACATCACCGGCTGCTACGGATCGCTGTCCAGCTTCAATGTGCTCTTCGCCGACGAGGACGACCACTTCAAGGGGGCCGGCGGCGAATAGGACAGTGGGCGGCGCCGCAGGTCCAGGCTGAAGCCTTGCCCGACGACCGGCGAGAGCAGGATTGGGCGAATCCCCGTATGATGGGGAGCGCCGCATGCGCCATTCCGGAGGAGATGATGAAACGCTTCGCGCTCGTCCTTGTCGTTCTCGCCCTCATGGCGCCGCCGGCCTTTGCCGACGTCACGGTGACGATGACCCTGTCGATCACCGGGCCGATGGCGGTGGACGGCACAGTCGTCAGCTTCTTCAAGGGCACGAAGGCTCGCTTGGACACGAAGATGATGGGCCAGGACGCGTCGATCCTGATGGATGCGACGACCAAGCAGCAGTGGATGGTCAATCACGCCACCCGGCAGATCGAGCCGATGAATCTCCAGCAGGCGCTGGCCGGCCTGCCGATCGGCTTTGGTGAGGCGAAGGTGTCCGTCACGGCCACCGGGCAGACGAAGGAGATCCTGGGCCGCGTATGCCAGGGCTTCAATGTCGAGGTGACTGTTCCGATGACGATCGGCGGCGAGACGCTGACGATGAAGTTGACCGGTCCGACGTGGATTGCTAAGGACGGACCGGGCGTGGCCGAGTACAGAGCGGCGCAGAAGGTCTTCGCGAACGTCGGCCTCTCCATGTCGCCGCTGGCCCAGGGGCCTCAGGGTAAGGCCATGACCGAGGTGACCAAGGCGCTGGGGGATGCCGGCCTGATGATGGAGCAGGAAATCCGCATCACCATGGAGGGGACCGGCCAGGTTGCCCAGATGATGGGGCAGATGAGCAACGCGACGATGACGCTGAAAGTCACCGCGATTGCGACCGACCCGATTCCGGACGAGAAGTTCGCGTTCCCCGAGGGATACACCAAGAAGTAGGGGCGACCGGCCGGTCGCCCCTACCCTAGTTCTTCCAGCGACACGAGGCCGCGCCGGAGGGCCTGCACGATTGCCTGGGCGTGAGCTGCGCATCCAGCCCCGCAGATGATGGCCCCGGCGATCCGGACCGCCATCCCTCCCGAGGATGGCATGCCGGCCAGCGGCAGGCTGACAACTATTGTGTCTCCCTCTCCGGCCAGCGGCGTTCGAGCAGCAGGTCCAGATTGCTGCGCATGACGACGTGCGGCACGACCTTGATCCTGGCGGGCGGCTTCGTGCCATCCAACAGGAACTGGTAGAGCGCGCGCAGGGCGTGACGGCCCTGGGTCACGGGCCGCTGGTAGATGGTGGCCGCGACCTGCCCCTGGCGGATTCGCGGCACCAGGGCCGGGAAGAGATCGGTGGTGACGATGGCGATCTGGCCCGCGCGTCCCTTCCGATCCACGGCGCGCAGCACCGGCAGCGAGTTCACCGTGCTGACGAAGATCCCCTCGAGATCCGGGTGCGCGTCCAGCACGGCCAGCGCACGCCGATATCCGGTCCGTTCGTCGTCGTGCGCCTCGACCACGGCCACGACGTGTACGCCCCGACCCACCGCATTGACGCTCGCGTCGAATCCGCGGAGTTTCTGGGCGTGATCTTCGGTGGCGAGCCAACCCGTGAAGAACGCCACATCGCCGCCGTTTGGCAGGAAGCGTGACAGCAGCTCGCCCGCGACCGATCCGACCGTGAACGGATCGGCCGAGACCGAGGCGAGGCGTTCCGTGCCAGGGGCGTCGGTGACGACACAGATGACGGGGACGTTGTCCCGGGCCGCCTGCCGAATGCACGGCTCGAGCGCGACCGGGTCCCCCGGCGCCACGATGATCCCGTTGACGCCGCTGGCCAGCGCCTGCTCGAACAGTTCGACCTCGCCTTCGCCGAGGCGCGGGTTGCTGCGGAACTCCACCTGGAGCGTCGGCTCGAACGGGGCGGCGGCTTCGCGGATGCCATCGCGGAGTGAGTCCCAGAAAAGCGCGATTTCCTGCGGCAGCTGCACCGAGATGCGGATCGTGGTGCGCGACTTCAGGTGACGGGCAGCGAGGTTCGGGCGGTAGCCGAGCGCGGCCGCGGTGTCGAGGACCCGCCGCCGCGTGTCCGGATTGATGCCCGGCTTGTCGTGGAGCGCCCGGTCGACCGTCCCGATCGAGACGCCCAGCGCGCGGGCGATGTCCTTGATGCCAACCGGCCGCGCCGGCGGCGGCACTCGCGCCCTCACTATTTCACCTTCCACTCCTGCACGCCCGCCGACCACTTCGGCTGCATCGTCAACTCCAGCCGGAGGCCCGAGGTGCTTACTGGCGCGAAGGTGACCCGGTTGTAGCGATCGCGCTCGACGCCGTACGCGCCGAGGTTCTCCACCGGCTTCCAGGCGTCGCCGTCTCTGTAGAGCAGCCGCCAGGAGGTGGGTACCCGGACCTCGCCGTGCCCGGTGTCGTCGAACCAGTAGACCTCGGCTTCCGAGACGGTCGCTGACTTCTGGAACGCGTACTCGACCCATTCGGTCGTGCCCTTGGTGGGCCACCAGTCGAAGTACGACGCCGAGTCGTCCGAGGACGATGGTTCCTCGCCGTCGTTGATCATCTTCGGACTGCGGCGGCTCTTGCCCGAAGCCGCGACCGTGCTCGTCGTCGCCACTGTCGGCCACGGCGTCGGTCGCGCCACCGATTCGACGCGAGGAATCCACACGAGCATTTCGCCGCGGCCGCGGTTGGCCCACGCGTAGTAGGGAATGGCCGTGAAGGGCTGTTCGGTCTTCGTCACCTTGCCCGCGGCATCGAAGGCGAGGCCGTACGCCTTCCCGGTGATCACCGTGACGCCGTTCAGCAGGTCCGGCCGGAACTGCGCGGAGAGCGCCGATGAGTCGGGCAGCAGGAGATTGCGCACGCGCTGGGTGGGGTTGTCGGGCCACTCGGCCGCGTAGACCAGCGGGCCGCGCTGGAGGGCGACGCGTTCGCGATCGGCTTCCACGCGGTCGTGCGCCTGCACGCGGCGGACCGGCATCGGCAGAACGAGTTCGATCAGATCTCCCGGCTTCCACGTGCGGCGGAGCGGCACGTAGCCCTTGTCGAGTGCGACAGGCACCGCGGCGCCATTGACCTTGAGGACGACCGGTTCAGCGACCGGGTCGAGGAATCGGTAGAGGTCGCTCGGCACCGGCTCGTTGCGCGCCCAGCCGGGGATGCGGACGTTGATCGTGAAGTCGGCAGCCCGGTCCGGGGTCACCGTGAGCTTGACGCTCCCGTCCCACGGATAGCGGGTGACCTGCTGGAGCGTGACCGGGCGGCCGTTCTCGAGACGCACGTCGGCGGTGCCGGCCGCGAAGAGGTTCACGTAGATGGTGGTGCCGCTCTTTGCGTAGACGTAGCCCGGAACGGACGCCATGAACCTGGTCATGTTGCCCGGGCAGCAGGCGACGCCGAACCAGGCGCTGCGTGCGTGCTGGCCGGCCGACTCGAGCGGGTTCGGGTAGAAGAACGCCTTGCCGTCGAGCGAGACGCCCGAGAGGAGGCCGTTGTAAAGCGTCCGCTCCATCACGTCGATGTACTTCGCGTCGGCGTGGAGCAGGAACAGGCGGTGGTTCCAGAAGTCGTTGCCGATGGCCGCGCAGGTTTCGTTGTAGGCCGTCATGTTCGGCATCTCGTAGTCGCCGCCGAACGCCTCGCCGCGTCCCGTCGCGCCGATGCCGCCCGTGATGTAGAGCTTCTTCCCGACCAGGTTTCCCCAGATCGTGTCCGAGGTCTTCAGGTAGGCCGCATCGCCGGTGAGCGCGGCGACGTCGGCGATGCCGGAATACATGTAGGTGGCGCGGACGGCGTGGCCGACGGCCTCGGTCTGCTCCACGATTTTCGTCTGCGACTGGTTGTAGGCGCGCCCCGCGCCCTTGTCGCCATCCGGCCCGCGCTGGTCCAGCATGAACTTCGCGAGGTCGAGATACTGCTCGTTGCCCGTGACCCGGTACAGCTTCACCAGGCCCATCTCGGTGATCTGGTGTCCGGGCCAGATCGACTTCCTGCCGGGGCCGAAGGTCCCGGTGAGCAGGTCCGCGGTGCGGATCGCGATATCGAGGAGCGTGCGCTTGCCGGTCGCCTGG
>JANYLG010000068.1 GCA_025363775.1 Acidobacteriota bacterium
ACGCCGATCGCCGCCGGGACGGCTTCGGCCGGCATCTTCTCGATCGCGTTCAGCGACCCGCGCCATGGCCTGGTCGTGGGCGGCGACTACCGCAAGGAGCAGGAGTCGAGCGACAACATCGCCCGCACCAGCGACGGCGGACGGACGTGGGCGTTGATCGGCAGCACGCGGCTTCGAGGTTTCAGGTCTGGCATCGCCTTCGTCCCCGGTTCTGGCGGGCGTCAGTTGATTGCCGTCGGCCCGGCCGGAACGGACCGGTCAGCGGACGGCGGCAGCACGTGGTCCCCGCTCGGTGAGGTTGGCTTCCACGCGGTGAGCGTGGACCGCGCCGGGAAGTCGGTGTGGGCCGTGGGCGAACAGGGCCGGGTGGGACGGTTGGTGGGAGGGAAGTAGTTGCCCCGTTGTCCGTATCACTCGAGGTGTTCCTGCACGCTTCGCACTTCGAGCAGGCGGGCCGTGCGAGAGCCGGGATGGGCCTGGAATCTCACGGTCACGGCCGTCTTGCCGGCCGTCTCGGCCAGAGGGAGACTGAACCTGACTTCCGACGCCTTGGACTCGTGCGATTCACGCGCGCCGGTCGCGGCCTTCCGGCCGTCCACCAGGATGTCGAACGACTCTCGCGACCCTTCCCCATCGGCGAGCACGCAGACGAGCGTCAGGGGGCTGTCGTCGTAGATGCGGAGCGAGTAGCTGAACCACCCGCTCGCGCTCCGCCATGTCCTGCCGGCCGTCAGGCCCTGGGTTGATCCTGCGGCAGCCAGCGAATGGGCGGTCTCGTCGCCGGCGAGCGACACGTTTACGATGTCCACCACACGGACGCCCTGGAAGGCGGCGCGGCCTGCGCCGGCGACGCAGGCGAGGATCAACCCGAGGACAATGCGGGCGCAGGTATGGCCGATTGGCAGGCGCCTTCGGCAGGCCTCGCGCGAAAAAGGGGTCGGGCCCATTTGTCAGTTTCCGCCGGGCGACGCCCGCCCTCCGTTACCGGATGAGATGCAGCGTCGTCTGCCTTTGATCCAGGAACTTCACGCCGTCCTTCGTGAGGACGGCATCCTGCTCGAGCGGGATGCGCACATCCTGGGTGCCCCATTCGGGCACCGTGGCCGTGACGTTCAGCTCGATTGAGTGCACCGTGTCATCGAAGAACGGGTAGTCGCCGACGCCCGGTACGCCGTTCTGCATGTCCCACATGCCAATCAGCGTCCCGGCCGCGTGCCCGTGAACGCCCAGCGGATGCGTGTACAGGCTCGGCCTCAGTCCCTCGTCCTTCGCGCGCTGGAGCGCGGATGCCAGCACCTGGTTACCCGTGCGCCCGGCCTTCATTTCGGCGATTTGAATGTCCTGGAGCCGGTTGCCCTGCGCGAGCCCGTCCTTCAGCCCTTTCGGCGCATCGGTCTCGCCCTCGCGCAGCACGTAGGCGAGTTGCTGGGTGTCGGTGCAGAGCCTCAGATAGACAATGCCGAAGTCGCAGTGGAGCAGGTCGCCGCGGTGGATGACCTGGCTGTTCTTGTGCGGGCTGTCTTTCGGCCGTTGGATGTCCACCGTCGGGTGGAACCAGTTCGTCATCCCCAGCTGTCGCGACCGCTCCCGAAGCCACCACGCCACGTCGTCCGTCGTCGTCACGCCAGGCGTGATGACCGCGGAAGAGAACGCCTCGGCGATGATGCCGTGCGCGATGACGGCGATGTGCGGGTAGGTTTCGAGTTCCTGCTGCGAGCGCCGCTCGAGCCAGCGGACGGCGAGCCGCTCGGCCGACTGCACCCTGGGTGCCAACTCCGGCGCCAGGGCGGCCATCAGCTTTCTCTTCATGGTGGCGGTGATCCCGTCGCCGTAGTTGAACGTCTCCGACTCGTTGATCCCGATCTTCTTCGGGTTGCGCTCTTTGATGACCTGCGCGAGCCGGGCCCACTGCTCGATCTTGTCCGGCTCCCAGACGCTCTTGTATAGCTGCCCGATCCCCGATCGGCTGACCGTCATGCGCTCGACGCCCTCGGCCCCTCGGTCGAAGAACACCAGCATCGATGTTCGGCTGGCGTAAAGACTGTTGAACGGCACGAGCGATGAGAACACCGGATCCTCGTTGTTCTCGCGGCAGATGACCAGCCACATGTCGAACCCTTCCTGCCGCATCAGTTCGGGAAGGATGCGATCGAGCCGGTTCTCGAGCCACCCGCTGTACACCGCCGCCTGTTCGCGGAGCGTGAGGATGGCGCGCTGGCTGGACGGGCCGGCCGAGGCAGAGAGAACGACCGGTGAGGCGATGGCGAGAAGGACGACGAGAGCGAGAAGCGCGCGTTTCATAGATGATGGCTCCAGTGGCCAGTTGGCAGTTGTCGGTTGGCAGTCGTCGGTTGTCGGTTGTCAGTGTGACACGCGTGATCCACCGAACACTGGCAACTGACCACTGAGTGCCTGGTGGCCGAGGCCTGCCTCGCCCCTGCCGTCCGACATGTGCCGGCCCAGAGAGGATTCGCCCGGGCCGCGCGGCTGTCATTGCACCGTTCTCGAAGATCACGCCGCCGTTCACGATCACCTGCGACAAGCCCTCCGGATACTGGTGCGCCAAATTAGGAGGCGCCAGCGGCGCCGTGGTTCACTGCGATTCCTCGCCCCGTCGTGCCTCCGCCTTCACACGTTCCGGGTTTATGATAGCCATCATCGCGTCCAGTTCCGCGATGAGGTCTCCGGTGTCGCTGCCATTTCGGATCTCGGCCCTGGCCCGCATGGCCCGGGGCGTGGAAAACGTCACGCGACCGGTGATGACGAGCGTCATCCCGACGCGCGCGGGCGAGCGAAAGCGCGCCTCTGCCCTGGCCGTGACCGAGCGCGATCCCGAGAACGTGCACGCCCAGGCGACGGCCTCGTCCATCAGCGTGAAGAGCAAGCCGCCGTGAATGATGCCGGGCCAGCCGGCATGTTCCTGACGCGCGACATACTCCGCGCGGCTGCGGCCATCGGGATCGTTGCGGAAGGGAATCCGCAGGCCCGCCACGTTGTCCGTCCCGCAGACATAGCACCCCAGGAAGGTGCTGGTTTCGACATCAGACACGTTGGTCCTCCAGCAGTCCCCACAGGGCCTGGCCGCGCGCCCACGTCTGTCCGTACATCTCGATTTCAACAGGTCCGAGTCCGTCCAACTGGCCTTGACCGCCCGTGCGAGCGCCTCGGCGCTCGCGGCGTAGGCGTCGGCGATTGCAGAAGCGCTGGCCGGCTGCGGCGTCTTCTCACCTAACGAGCGTTGGACTAAACCGGCCTAGCTGCCCTCGAGGCCCAGCACGTCGTCGATGGACGTCGCGACAACATACGCCGCCGACATTTTGCAATCACCACGATGAGGACGCTGAGGCGTCGCCGCTCAGACGGGAGTCGTGGCGCGTGGAATTCGTCTCCGCAGAGATCGTTCATGCCCGCGCTCTCCTCAGAGGACGATGTGCGCTCCGAACGAGCAGTAACACGAGACCCGTCGCCGGCTTCAACTCCTGTGCAGCCGTCTACGGCCGCGCCTCCTCCATCACTCGAATCCGACCCTCGAGCCGCCGACCAGAAGAGCGCCGGACAATGATGTCGATGTCGCGGCCGAGAGCGGTGAGGAGACGCATGAGTCGTTCGCTCGAGAAGTTCGTGATGCGCCCGTTCAACAGCGCAGACACCTTCGGCTGGTCTACGCCCATCAGCGACGCCGCGGCCGCCTGAGTCAGGCGTCGCCGCTTGATGACCCGTCCGATGAGGCTGGCAAGCTGGGCCTTCGCCAGCTCCTCTTCAGGCTCCGAGAAGCCAAGATCGGTGAACACATTTCCCGAGCCTGGCGTCACCTCAATCCGTGGCTGCTTCGCCATGATTCGTAGTCCTCCTGGGCTTTCGCCAACCGCCTCGCGATCAACTCGAGTACCGACTTGGGTGTCGAGATCCCGCGAGAGGACTTCTTCTGAAACGCGTGGAGCACGTAGACCACTCCCGCAAACCGAACCGTGTAGACCGAACGATAGGCGTTGCCGTCGAAATCGTCGACCACCTCGAGTACGCCGGCGCCGCCAAAGCCCTTCAGCGGCTTGGCGAACGGCGCCTTCAGGCCGATCTGCGCATCCCACAAGGCTCGTCCAACCCGCCGCTTCACATCGTCAGGGAACGCGGAAAGGTCCTCCTTGCTGGCCCCTATCCAGCGCACCGGCTTCGGAACGATGCCGGCAGGCGTCGACTTGCTCATCGAACCTCGCGACTAGTATATGCCAGTTCAAGCATCCCACATGATCAGCGCAGGTAACAGCGCAATCACTGGCGGAATCGTCCGGCGAACCTCGCGCCCCCGTTCGACGCGAACTTGTAAGTAATCCTTACAAGTTGCCGCCTCGTCGATTTCGCTCTCCTGATACAGAGCCCTCAGATGCAAGGTGACGTTCTGCGGCGTCGACTACCCGGCCGGGGTAAGTGTAGCCGAATCCAGATCCAGAAGGCCCGGTCCACGTCCGCCTCTCTCGTCTGGCCGGTCGCCGCTCGTTCCTCTCCATGCCGCTCCGTGCTACAGTCCTCGAGCATGTCCGCGGCGTTCATCATCAACCCCGTGGCGGGCGGACGACGGGGAGGACTGCCCGCCGGCCAGCGGGTGAAGCTGGTCGAGCAGGCACTCGAGCGTCACCACCTCGAGGGCCGAGTCGAACTGACCCGCGCGGAAGGACATGGACGGGAACTGGCGCGGCAGGCCGTCGCCGACGGGTGCGATCTCGTCGTCGCGTGGGGCGGAGACGGAACGATCAACGAGGTGGCGTCGCAACTGATCGGAACCGGCACGACGCTGGGAATCGTGCGGGCGGGCTCGGGGAACGGCTTCGCGCGGGAACTCGGGATTCCCATCCGGCCGGGCGAGGCGATCGAAGTTACCCTGGGAGGCCGCGACCTCGTGATCGACGTCGGCGAGATCGGTGGACATTCGTTCCTCAACGTCGCCGGCATCGGGTTCGACGCAGCAATGGCTGCCGAGTTCGCGTTCCTCGGCGCCGAGCGTCGCGGGCCCGTCCGCTACGCGCTGCAAATCGCGCGCGCGGCCTTTGCCTACCCGGCGTCGCACTACACGATCGAGGCCGACGGGCACCGGCTCGAGGTGGAGGCGCTCGTGGTCGCCATCGCCAACCTCGCGCAATACGGATCGAACGCCGTCATCGCACCGGGCGCAAGACCCGACGATGGGTTGCTGGATGCGGTGGTGATCGAAGAGCGCGGCGTCCTGGGCCGGGTCGGCCTGGTCCCCCGTTTCTTCGACCGCACCATCCACAAGGCGCCCGGCGTCACCATTCTCCGGGCGAAACACATCATCGTCCGTTCCGACACCTCGATGGCCATGCACGTGGACGGCGAACCGCAGCCTGGCGGCCTCGAGATCGAGGCGCGTGTCCGGCCGGCTGCGCTTCGCGTGAGAGTCCCCTGACAACCCGGCCGAGCCTCTTTGGTTCCGGCTTGACCGGCTTCTCTCAGTCCTGGAAGATGTCTGGTCGTCCAAGGAGCCGTTTATGCCAGAACACGCCAAGAAACAGTCTCTCCGCATCGGTCGCTTCATGCGCCTCCCGCGGCGGACCAACGAGACCTGGCAGGGAGGTTCTGTCAGCCTGCCGTGGTTCTCGGACGACCCGCAGACCGGGGAGCCGGTTCGCCAGCACGCCATTGTGTGGGCGAACCTGGTGACAAACGATGTCGCGCTCCTGACGGTCAGCACCTCGGAGGCCGCCGACCGCGAACGGGTCCTCGATGCGTTCCTGGATTTCGGCCTCAGGAACCGGAAGACGCGCGAGAGCAGACCATCGCGGGTGGAGGTGCAGGACGCCTCGCTGGGTGCGTTCATCAAGGACGCGCTTCGGGACGCGGAGCTGGAGGTCGTGGTTCAGCCAGACATGCCGAGGATCCAGGATGAGATCCTCGAGACCGTCAGGAGAGAAAGCGACGGTCCACTGCCTCCCGGCGCTCTCGAGAGCCCGGGCGTGACAGTCGAACGCATGCGGTCGTTCGGCGACGCTGCACGTCGTCTGTACGAGCGCGCGCCGTGGAGCGAGATCGGCCCCGAGGATCTCGTTCAGGTTGAAGCGCCGGCGGCGCCCGAAGGCATGGCCTGCTTCGTCGTCCTCGACGACCTCGGGGACGAGGTCAGCCTCGAGTTCTACGCGAGCTGCGAGCAGTTCGAGGAGGGGTTGGAAGACGGCGGCCACGAAGCGTGGGACGACAACGACGACGAGGCAGATGATGAGGATGAGGTTGGCGAGGATGACGAGGATGACGACGATGAGGACGACGAGGACGACGAGGAGGACGACGAGGATGAGGTGAACGCGGCCGCCGCCGACCTGGAGGTCCCAGGCCTGTGGGTTCTCGACTACGTCGAAATGCAGCACGTCCCGGTGCTCGATGTCGGACTCTGGGCGGATTTCGACCTGCCTGTCGCCGGTCCGCGCGCCTACCCGGTGGTGATCAGGTCGCTTCCCGGCAACGAGGTTGAGCGACCGGACGCCTCACGCCTGGCGTTCGTCGAAGGGCTGTTGCGCGCGGTGGCCGGGACGACAGAAGCGGAGATTGACTCGGGTCGGTGGACGAAGGTGGTGGAGACCGCCGCCGGCCCGGTCAGCTACCGCCTGTCGATTGCGTCACTGCTCGACGAACCGGTCGAGGGCCAGCCGAGCCGCGAGGCCCGCGAACGCGCGGCCGGGACCCTGGCACGCTTCCTTGACGAGGGCGAGTTCGAGAGCCTGGACGATGCCATCGTCGCCGCGGCTGCTCGCCAGGGTGGCCAGCCGACCGAGTACCCGCCACCGCGCACGCCGGCCGAAGAGGCGAAGGAGCTGACCTATCGTGTGGCCGGGGCCAGGGGGCGCCGGGCCATTCACTTGCTGCGCCAGGCGCTGGCCCTGTCTCCAGGTTGTGTCGAAGCCTACGTCCAACTGGGCGAACGCCTCAGAGACCCGGCGAAGGCGCTGGAGGTCTTCGAACGGGGTCGAGCCGTGGCCGAACGCCTCCTCGCTCCGGGGGCTCGAGATCAGAGGAAGGGCCATTTCTGGGAACACCGGGAGACCCGTCGTTGCCTTCGCCTCGGGTTTGGCCGGGCGTCGGCCCTTCAGGATCTCGACCGGGGGGACGACGCGGCCGCCGAGTACCGCGAGTTGATGTCCCTCGACGAGGAGGACCACGCCGGTGCCGGCTACCGCCTCCTGGTGCTCCTGCTCGAGCAGGGACGCGACGAGGAGGCGGGCGCGCTGCTCAGCGAGTACGACGATCGCGGCCCCGAGTGGGCGTACGGCCGGACGCTCTGGACGTATCGAAACAGGTCCAGGCAGGACGCGAGGGAGGCGCTGGCGGTTGCGCGCGGGATCAGTCCTCGGGTCGCGCCGCTCCTTGCCATCGGGGCCTTCGACCCGGACGAGGAGCCGGTCGGGCTGGCTGGGCCCGGTGATGACGACGACGAGGAGGCGCACACCAGGATGGACGAAGCCTTCGATTGTTCGATCCTGCTGGGCCGGGCGTGGACTGAGACGCCCGGGGCGATCGATTGGCTCGCCGGGGAGTTGACCCGGCTACGAGGCGGACGCCACTGGTCACCGCGTCGCCCGGGGCACCGCGCTCACTGACGTTGGATCGCTGCGCCGCTCGAGTGCTGTGACTACGGCGCTTCCGTCTGGCTGATTCGACTGCCGGGCGGAACGCTGTGCGTCAGCCAGACGTTGCCGCCAATCACCGATCCCGCCCCGACCGTGATCCGTCCGAGCACGGTCGCCCCGCTGTAGATGATCACGTCATCCTCGACGATCGGGTGGCGCGGGATGCCCTTCACGGGATGTCCGTGCTCGTCGAGCGGGAAGCTCCGCGCCCCGAGCGTGACGCCCTGGTAGAGGCGCACCCGATTGCCGATCTCACACGTCTCCCCGATCACGACACCGGTGCCATGGTCGATGAAGAAGCACTCGCCGATGCGGGCCCCGGGATGAATGTCGATGCCGGTCAGGCTGTGCGCGTGCTCGGTGATGATCCGCGGGAGCAGCGGGATATCGAGCCCGTACAGCTCGTGAGCGAGGCGCTGACACGTGAGTGCCAGGATGCCCGGATAGCAGAGAATCGTCTCGGCAGGGCTGGTCGCGGCCGGGTCGCCGTCGTAGGCCGCGCGCACGTCGGTCGCGAGCAGGCGTCTGACGCCCGGCAACTGCGAGAGGAACCGCTCCGTGACCACGTCCGCCCGTTGCTCGCACTCGCCGCATCGCACCGGGTCTTCGTCCTCGCATGTGAAACACAGGGCGCGCCGCACCTGTTCGCCCAGCGTGCGCAGCACCCGGTCGAGCGTGGCGCCGACGTAAAACTGCAGGGCCTCGCCATTCAACTCCTGAGTGTCGCCGACATAACCGGGGAACAGCACCGAGCGGAGTCCTTCCACGATCCACGCCAGCGCCTCGCGTGACGGCGGGTTGGGATGCTTCACCCGCGACTCGGGCCGGATGAGCCCATCGTCGCTCGCGCACAACTGCCGCACCACGGCGGAGAGCGTGAGGTGTTCGGGGGCGCGCGGAGCGGGGCCAACCGGGAGACGACGACCGGACCTGGGATTCATGCCTGATCCTCGAACAGCCAGGTGCTCAGGTACCGCTCACCGGTATCGGGCAGGATGACGACGATCAGTGCGCCGCGGTTCTCTTCGCGGCCGGCCACCGCCACCGCGCCTTCCATCGCAGCCCCGCAGGAGATGCCCGAGAGGATCCCCTCTTCTTTTGCCAGACGCCGCGCCATCGCGCCAGACGCCTCGTTCGAGACGGTGATCACTTCGTCGATCAGATCTTTGCGCAACACGTCGGGGACGAACCCGGCCCCGAGGCCCTGGATCTTGTGGGGCCCTGGCTTGCCACCCGACAGGACCGGCGAGGCCGACGGCTCGACCGCCACGATCCGGAACGACGGCTTCCGCGGCTTGATCACCTCGCCGACGCCGGTCAGTGTGCCTCCCGTCCCGACGCCGGAGACGAAGATGTCGACCTGGCCGTCGGTGTCCTTCCAGATTTCCTCCGCCGTGGTGCGCCGATGCACGTCCGGGTTCGCCGGATTCGAGAACTGCTGGAGGACGAGGTGTCGCGGGTCCGAGTCCGCGAGTTCCTTCACGCGCCTGATGGCGCCCGGCATGCCCTCGCTGCCCGGCGTAAGAATCAGTTCGGCGCCGAACGCCTTCAGCATCTTGCGGCGCTCCACGCTCATCGTGTCCGGCATCATCAGCACGAGCCGGTACCCGCGGACGGCGGCGACGAACGCCAGGCCGATCCCCGTGTTGCCGCTCGTGGCCTCGAGCAGGATGGTGTCGGGCTTGATACGGCCGTCCCGCTCGGCGGCTTCGATCATCGCCAGGCCAATCCGGTCCTTCACGCTGGCGCAGGGGTTGAAACTCTCGAGCTTGGCGACGATTCGGCCTGGCAACCCGGCGCCAATCCGGTTGATCGCGACCAGCGGCGTGTGTCCGACAAGCGCGGTGATATCGGGAGCGATATTGGTCATGGGGGCGATCCTTTCTGACGGGGCTCGGGAAGCCGCCGGGTACCGCGCCCGCGTATTCGTGAGAGGCGCGGGTCCGGTGGGCCCGGGTCGATTGTCGATCACGCGTGTCCTGGATTCTAGCTTAACAGCCGGTACCGCCTTCAGAAAGCTCAGCCGTCAGTGTCAGCCGACCGGTCCGGCCGAGGTAGAATTGCAGGCAGGGATCCTCGAGACGCCGATGTGCCGAACGGAGGCAACGATGAGCGCATCACGAATCGAACGCGACAGCTTCGGCGAGATCGCCGTGCCCTCGGATCGCCTCTGGGGCGCCCAGACACAGCGTTCGCTCCAGCATTTCGACATCTCCACCGAGCGCATCCCGCGCGAACTGATCCTCGCGCTGGCGCTGGTCAAGCGCTGCGCGGCGCACGTCAATCTCCACCTGGGCGTCCTGGACGAACGCAAGGCGCAGGCGATCGCCGCGGCGGCCGACGAGGTGATCGCCGGCCGGCACGAGGCGGAGTTCCCGCTCTCCGTGTGGCAGACCGGTTCGGGCACCCAGACCAACATGAACATGAACGAGGTGCTTGCCAACAGGGCCTCCCGGTTGCTGGGAGGGCCGCTCGGCAGCAACCGGCTGGTGCACCCGAATGACGATGTGAACCGCGGTCAGTCGTCCAACGACGTCTTCCCGACCGCGATGAGCGTGGCCGCTGTGCGCGCCATCGAGGGCGCACTTCTGCCGGCACTCGCCGCGCTGCGCGACACCCTGGCGCGGAAATCGAAGGCTTATGCCGACGTGGTGAAGATCGGGCGCACGCACCTGCAGGACGCGACGCCGCTGACCCTCGGGCAGGAGATGTCGGGCTGGGTTGCGCAGCTTGGCCACGGCATCGGTCACGTCGAGGCGTCGCTTTCGCACCTGCGCGAGCTGGCGCTCGGCGGAACGGCGGTCGGGACCGGCCTGAACACGCACCCCGACTTCGGGCGCCTCGTCGCGGACACGCTGTCGCGGGAGGCGGGCACGCTGTTCGTCACGGCGCCCAACAAGTTCGAGGCGCTGGCCGCCCACGACGCGATGGTGCACGCGCACGGTGCGCTCAAGACCATCGCCGCGGCGCTGATGAAGATCGCCAACGACGTGCGCTGGCTGGCGTCCGGACCGCGTTCGGGCCTCGGCGAAATCCGGATCCCGGAGAACGAACCGGGCAGCTCGATCATGCCGGGTAAGGTCAACCCCACGCAGTGTGAAGCGCTGGTGATGGCGTGCTGCCAGGTGATGGGGAACGACGTGGTGATCAACATCGCCGGCGCCTCGGGGAACTTCGAGCTGAACGTCTGCAAGCCGGTCATCGTCCACAACGTCCTGCAGAGCATCCGGCTGCTCGCCGACGGTGCGCGCAGCTTCGACGCGCACTGCGCGCGGGGCATCGAGCCCGACCGCGGGCGCATCGCCGCACTGCTGGAGCGCTCGCTGATGCTGGTCACCTCTCTCAACCCGCACATCGGCTACGACAAGGCGGCGCAGATCGCGAAAGCGGCACACCACTCCGGGTGCACGCTGCGCGAGGCGGCCGTCGCGTCGGGCCACGTGACGGCCGAGCAGTTCGATGCCTGGGTGCGGCCCGAGGACATGGTCGGCCCCAGGTAACCGGACGGGCGGCCCCGGCGCTCGCGCGCGCGCGGCCGTGACCGGACGTCTAGACTCCCGGGTTCATGTACTTGCGAATCGTCGCGACGGTCCGCTCGATCTCTGCGACCGAGTTGTAGAAGTGAGGCGACAGACGCAGGCCAGGCCGGTCCGCTCCCGACCGCGCCGAACAGGCGATGTGTTCCCGCTCGTAGAGCGCGGTCGCCAGCTTCGATGGGTCGAGCGCGCCCGGCTGAAACGTGACGATGGCGGCCGAGTGTGCCGGGTCGGGTGATGTCCAGACGCGCACGCCGTCGATGCGGCGGAGTTCTGTCATCAGGAGCTGGGCGAGGCGGCGCGATCGCGCCTCGATGGCCGTCCGGCCGATGGTGGCCTGCAGCGTCAGCGCTTCTCCCAGGCCCAGGATCCCCGCTTCGTTCCGCTGGCCCAAGCCTTCGAGGCGCCGGGACACACCCACGGCCCCCGCGTACAGGCTCACGACGCTTGGCCACAACCTCGCCTCGATCTGCATGTTGACGTAGAGCACGCCGACCTCGCGCGGGCCGCACAGCCACTTGTGCGCGCTGAGTGTGAAGAAGTCGGGCTGCATGTCGGCCAGGTCGATGTCCAGGATGCCGAATGACTGCGCACCGTCGACGACCGACAGCACGCCGCGTTCGCGCGCCAGGCGACAGATCTCGCGGGCTGGAAACACGTCACCCGAAGACGCCGTGACGTGCGTGAAGGCGACGATGCGGGTGGCGGGCGTGAACGCAGAACGGAAGGCGTCGATGATGGCGACGTGGCCAGGGTGCGGACTCGGATGCGCCACGCGGCGCACCGAGAATCCAAACCGCTTGGCCTTCTCGACCCAGGCGTTCAGCAGGCTGGGGTGGTTCTCAGCCGAGACCAGCACCTCGTCGCCAGCCTTCAGATCGATCCCGCTCGAGACGACGTTGTTGCCCTCGCTCGTGTTGCGCGTGATCACGATCTCTTCCGGCGTCACCCTCAGCACCGCGGCCACCGTGCGCCGCACCTGCTCCTTCGCCTCGCTCAGCTTCCGCCGGTTCGGCATCGATGGGTCCGCGTCCACGTCACGCGTGGCGCGGTAGACCGCTTCGATGACAGGCAGCGACGTCGGACACAGGTTCGCGGCGTTGACGATGGTGAGGCCCGGCGGCATGAGGAACTGTTGACGAACCTGTTGCCAGTACGCCTCGCCGGCCGAGGCTGGGGCTGGGGAGACCGGGGGCGTCTGCGGTGCCGCCCACGCCGGCAGTTCGAACCATCCGAGTGTGCCGGCCAGGCCGGCCAGTCCCGCGAAGGAGCGCCGGCTCATGGTCGGCCGGTGTGTGTCGTGCTTCGTGCTCACAGATTCCCTCCAGACAGTGAAAGGCTTACTGCCGCGCCCGAGCTTGTTTTTCGAACCTCACGTGACGGACTCGCCCCGCGAAGATCTCGAAGCCATCGACCGCGCCGTCCGCGCGCCTGGTGAACCGCAGCACGCGACCCCCACCCATCTCGAACGCATCCGCGAAAGCAGGCTGAAGGTTCCAGTGCTCCCACTGGCGTGTGACGGCCAGGGCGTCCTTCTCGACCGTCACCGTGTAGAACACCTCGAGTTCCGCGCTGAAGTACCGGCCCGCATACCCCGCGAGGTCTGACGCCGACGGCGTGGCGGCCGGAACCGGGAGATACTCGCGAGGACGGGCCCCGTCAGCCAGCTCGCGGAGCCGCTTCACGGCACCGTTCTCCATCACGAATTCGTAGGTGATGGTTCCCGCGCCCCGGAATCGCTGCCCGGAGAGCGCCACGACCTCCGTCGATCCGATGCGCACCTTGCCCTGGTCCACGGTGACGTCGAGCACTGCGTCTGTTGTCGGGTCGCGGTAGAGGCCGGTCCTGGCCCGCAGGACCTCCGGCGCGACCGTCGCCGCAGGCAGGGGACCGGGCGCCTTCAGGGCATCCCGAAGGTAGAGCTGCGCCACCTCGTGACCCAGGCGTTCCGGGTTGGCCGACGCCACGTTGCACAGCACGGCAACCGACAGGCGCTGGTCCGGATACCTGGCGAGGAACGATCGGTAGCCCGCCGTCGAGCCGCCGTGGCTGACTTCCTTCACTCCCTGGAAGGTCCGGACATAGAGACCCTGGGCATACTCGTTCACGAAGCCGTCGTTCAGCCGGCCGCGCGTGTGCAGCGATTCGACGAACGCCCGCCCGCCCACGCGCGCCGTGTCGAGATTCTCGTTCCAGGCGAGGAGGTCCTTGACCGTCGTCAGCAGCCCGCCGTTGCCGACGACATCGGTGAAGGACATGTCCGAGTGGATCTGGCCGTCGCTGCCCCGTGTGTAGGCGGTCGCGCGGTTCCTGACGATCGCCGTGTGGTCCTCGCGCCATCGCGTGCTGCTCATGCCGATCGGTTTGAACAAACGCGCGTCGCAGAACTGCTGGAACGACTGTCCGCTCACGCGGGCGACGACCACGCTCAGGAGCGTGAAGGCGGTGTTGTTGTAGAGGAAGTCGTCGCCAGGTTCGAAGTTCAGCCGCTGCTGCCGGCTGACGAGATCGAGGATCTCCGGTATCGAGTGCACCGCCTCGCCCGGTGGGCGCCCCGCCAGCGTCAAGAGCGGCCACTGGCTCCTCAGCCCGCTCGTGTGGGTGAGCAGGTGACGGAGGTGAATGCCGGAGGCCATCGCCGGCAATTCGGGCAAGTACTTCCGCGCAGGATCGTCGAGCGAGAGCTTGCCGTCGAGCGCGAGCAGGTTGATGGCGGCGGCCGTGAACTGCTTTGAGACCGAGCCTGCCTCGAAGATCGTCTCCAGCGCAATCGGCCGGTCGCCCTCGAGGTCCGCCATGCCGAAGGAGCGGAGCAGAACCGGATCGCCCGTCTGCGCCACGCCAAGGGCACACCCGGGTGTATCCTTCCTGTTCCAGGCCGCGAAGATCGTATTCACGCGGGTGTCGATCGACTGCGCGCTCGGTGACGGACCAGCCAGCACAAGAGCCGCCGCGGCAACGGCCGACGCGACGACGGATCTCCAGAATCTTCCGGTGTACGGCATCTCGAGTTCCTCTTTCGACTGCGGGGAAGGAGGGGGCATGTGATGCCGAAGTATATCCGTCCTCCACACGCGCAGGGACCAGGGCCGACTTGTTTTCCGGCCTGAACCCCGTTAATAGCCAGGCCGAGCCTCTTTGGTTCCAGCTCGACCGGGTTATGGCGTGGGCTATACTCCCTCTATGACCAAGCCTGTTGCCCCCGGCGGTGGTGACGGGCGCCCGGCCGAGGCGAACACGCCGGCGGCCACGGTGCCCCTGGACTTCATCCGCGAGATCGTCGCGCGTGACCTCGAGAGCGGCAAACATCAGGGCGTTGCGACCCGGTTTCCCCCCGAGCCGAACGGCTACCTCCATATCGGGCACGCCAAGTCGATCTGCCTGAATTTTGGCGTCGCGAAGGAATTCGGCGGCACCTGCAACCTTCGCTTCGACGACACGAACCCGACCAGGGAAGATGTCGAGTACGTGGACTCGATCATCGACAGCGTCCACTGGCTCGGCTTCGACTGGGGCGATCGCCTCTACTATGCGTCCGACTATTTCGAGCAGATCTACCAATACACCGTCGGCCTCATTCGGGACGGCAAGGCGTACGTGGACGAGTTGACTGCGGAGCAGATCCGCGAGTACCGCGGAACGCTGGTCGAGCCGGGCAAGGACAGCCCCTGGCGGAACCGGCCGCTGGACGAGAGCCTCGACCTGTTCGAGCGGATGCGAAAGGGCGAGTTCGAGGACGGGACGAAGGTGCTGCGCGCGAAGATCGACATGGCGTCGCCCAACGTGAACCTGCGCGACCCGGTGATCTACCGCATCCGGCACGCCACCCACCATCGCACCGGCGACGCGTGGTGCCTCTACCCGATGTACGACTACACGCATGCCATCTCCGACGCGATCGAGCAGATCACGCACTCGCTCTGCACGCTCGAGTTCGAGGATCACCGCCCGCTCTACGACTGGACGGTGGACAACCTGCCGGTGCCGAGCAAGCCGCGCCAGATCGAGTTTGCGCGCCTGAACCTCACCTACACCGTGATGAGCAAGCGCAAGCTGCTGCAACTGGTGCAGGAGGGGCTGGTGTCGGGATGGGACGACCCGCGGATGCCGACCCTTGTCGGCCTCCGCCGCCGCGGGTTCACGCCTCAGTCGATCCGCGAGTTCGCCGCGCGCATCGGCGTGGCCAAGCGCGAGAACATGGTGGACGTGGCGCTGCTCGAGGACGCGCTGCGGGACGACCTCAACCGGCGGGCGCCACGCGCGATGGCGGTGTTGCGCCCGTTGCGCGTCGTGATCGACAACTACCCCGAGGGCCAGGTCGAGGAGATCGAGATCCCGGCGAACCCCGAGGACCCGTCGATGGGGACCCGGGCCGTGCCGTTCTCGAAGGTGCTCTACATCGAGCAGGACGACTTCCGCGAGGTGCCGCCGCCCAAGTACTTCCGGCTCTCTCCCGGGCGCGAGGTGCGGCTGCGCGGCACGTACTTCCTGAAGTGCGAGCGCGTCGTCAAGGACGAGCGCGGCGAGATCGTGGAACTGCGCTGCACCTACGATCCAGCGACCCGCCGGGGCTCTTCACCGGAAGGACGGAAGGTCAAGGCGACCATTCACTGGGTATCCGCGGCGCATGCGATCGACGCGCAGGTGAGGCTCTACGATCGCCTGTTCACGGTGCCAGACCCGCACGATACGGAAGAGGGGCGCGACTGGAAGTCGTACCTGAACCCGAGTTCGCTCGAGGTGATCGAGGGGTGCAAGGTCGAGCCCGGGCTGGCGAAGGCTGGAGCGCTCGAGAAGTTCCAGTTCGAGCGTCTCGGTTATTTCTGCGTCGATCCCGACACCGCGGCAGGCCGCCTGGTGTTCAACCGGACGGTGCCGCTGCGCGACCCCTGGGCGCGGATCGCATCACGGTAGTCAAGGGCCTGAAGAGGCGTCCAATGAACCAGAAAAGGCAGGACGAGCAGGACATCATCGCGCAGTGGTCGTTCGATACGCGGCCCATCCTCGGACGCTTTCACCTCTGGCTGGATGACGTAAAGATCGAGTGGGTGCGCGGCGAGCCCTCGAAGGAGTTCACGCGCGAGTTGTCGTTCCTCGACGGCCGTATCGAGCGGCTGTTCGCGGTGATGGGCGCCGTGACCGCGCTCGGTACGCAGCTGTTCGGCAGGCCCGGCGCAGGCGCTCACCTCGACAAGGCTGCTCTCAACCAGGTGAAGAAAGACGCGGACGCCATCTCGGCCTACGCGATGAGCGAGAGCCTTTGGTACCTCTCGCGCCAACTCCCCGAGAACCACGCCATCATGGTCTGCCTCGGTGAGGGGTTGATGCCGAAGGCGGGCGAGACGCCCGAGATGGGGTCGAACCCGCAGATCGGTTTCGGCCGCGTCTACGCGCGCCCCGAGGTTGCCCGCTGGCTCGACCAGCGCGTCGTCCGGCTCCTCAACGATCCGACCTACGGGTGGGACGGGTTCTACGGCGAGATCAAGTCGTCGCGGATCACGGTGTGGGGGGCCGCGATCGACACGCTCGAGAACACGTCGCGCTTTGCGAAGGGGAGTCCGAGCGGGCCGATGACCGTCCTGCACCTGTTCAACCAGCCGCTGCGCATCGCGCGACCGTACGAAGGGTACGTCGGGATGGTCGTGATGCCGCGCGAAGTGGTGCAGACGGCAGCCGAGCACGCGGTGCTCATCAACTTTCGCACGCCGCGCGCGCGGATGGTCGAGGCGATCGACCGGACGTACCCAGGTATCCGCCGCGAGAACATCCACGTGTGGACGCTTGGCGGCAAGAGCCGCGCTCCACGCATCGCCTCGCTCTGGAACGCATGGCAGGAGCACGGCGTGCACGTGATGGAAGATGGGTGGAGGCTGCCGAGCGGCATGCCGGCGTTCACCGAGTCCGGCACCTACGCGCCCACGTTCCGCGTCGGCACGTGGAAAGACGACTCGGGGGCCCTGCACCTGTTCATCATCGACGGGTACGCCGCCTCTGCCGAGGCGGTCCAGTCGGCCACCCTCGGCCCGATGCTCGGGCTCGACGTGTCGATGGTGCCGTTCACGTCGCGGTTCGACCTGCCCTACGACCGGGAGCAGGACGTGCTGCGCCTGGATCCCGACGCGTCTGATTTCGGGGCCCGGCTCTGCGCGCTCACCGGATCGACGTGCGACCCGGACACGGTGAAGAACTACGCGAGGATGATCCGCGAAGCCGCCGCGGCGGGCCTGTTGCCGGGACGCATCACCCTGACGGCCGACGACTTTTTCCCCGAGAAACGCTGGGAAGTGCTCGCGGTCTCCGGGTACATGGGGCCGGACCCGTATTCCGGCGCACCCGGCGTGCAGGAAGTCTCGCCCGGTGTCTACCGGGCGACCGTCAGGCTGGCGTCTTCGGGCGGCGACAAGCGAATCACGCTCACACTACGTCTCGGCGAGACGCTCGATCAGAGCCGCCTGATCTTCAGCCCGCTGCTGAACCGCTTTCTCGGGGGCGAGCCGTTCGAGACGCGGCCGGTCAAGATTTCCGACTCGGGGCGCATCCGCAACGAGCTTCAGACGCTCTGCGCCGAGGCGCTCGAGTTCGTCGATGCACGCTCGATCCGGCTGCACGTCGACCTGATCCCGCCGGAAGTCATCCCGTACGACAAGCAGAGGAAGCTGCGCGAGGTCCTCCGTTGGTACAAGCAACGTCATCCGATGTGGTTCTCATGGATAGAACTGGTGGAGCCGAAGGAGCAGGCGACGAGCAGGTGAGCCTGTCGGCGCGCGAGATCGCCGGTTTGGTGGGCGGGACCGTGATCGGACCTCCCGACGCGGAGGTGGCCGGCCTGTCTCCGCTTGCGTCGGCTGGTCCCCGCCACCTGGCTTTTGCCGAGGACGACCGGGCGCTGCCGGCCGCGATCGCGTCTGCGGCCGGGGTGGTGATCGCGGGCGCCTTCGCGAACGGCGCGGTTCGCCCTGGCGGCGCGTTTGTGATCTGCGAGCAGCCCCGCCTCGCGTTCGCTCGCGTCGCGCGGCGCCTTGTCGTCCGCGCGCGTCCCCGGCCCGGCGCTCATCCCTCCGCCATTGTCGACGCGTCGGCCACGCTCGGCCGCGACGCGTCGCTGGCGGCGCACGCGGTGATCGACGCGGACGCGATCCTGGGCGACCGTGTCGTCGTCGGTCCCGGCGCACACATCGGCCGCGGCGTGACGGTCGGCGAAGACAGCATCCTCGAGTCCAATGTCGTAATCTACCCGGCCACGACGATTGGCGCCCGCGTGATCGTCCACGCCGGGTCCGTGCTCGGCAGCGATGGATTCGGCTACGTCCGCGACGGGGCGACCGGCCGCTACGAACATTTCCCGCAGGTCGGCCGGCTCGTGATCGAGGATGACGTGGAGATTGGGGCGCTGTGCACGATCGATCGCGGGGCCATGGGGGAGACCCGCATCGCGCGCGGGACGAAACTCGACAACCAGGTGCACGTCGGGCACAACGTGTCGGTCGGCCAGGACGTCGTCATCGCGGCGCAGTCCGGCATCGCCGGCAGCTCCGTGATCGAGGACAAGGTGGTCGTGGCCGGCCAGGTGGGCATCGCCGACCACGTGCGCATCGAGAGCGGCGTCAGGCTTGGGGCGCAGTGCGGCGTCCCGACGCGGGATGTCCTCAGGGGATCCGGCACGCTCTTCTGGGGCACGCCGGCGCGGCCCATCAAGCAGTGCCTGAAGGAACTCGCCGCCCTCGCGCGCCTGGCGAAGAAGTAGGCTTCTTGGCCAAGGGAAGAGACCTCCTGGAACTCCTCGGCGTTGGTCTGGTGCGGGGACCTCGAGCCTCGAGCCGTTTCTAGAACCAGGCCCACCCTCTCGTCGTGTAGTCGCCCAGGATCAGCACCAGCAGGATTCCCAGCCAGAAGAGCGCCGCGCCCGCGACGACCCAAGTGAGGCGGCTGCCGTATTTGAGGTGCATGAAGAAGAGGACCACGAGCGACGCCTTGAAGACGGCAATGCTCAAGGCGATCACCGGGTTCGCCAGCCCCAGGTCGAAGAACGCCACACCCGTCGTCACGCCCGTCATCACGACCAGGACGGCGAAGACCGTGTAGTACGTGGACCGGGGCACAATCACGTGTTCCATATCCGACCCCTCATCGTCAGTTCCGACCCTTCGCGGGGCTGAAGCCCCACGCCACACCGACACCCGTTGCTCGGCGCCGATCGGCGTCAGTCCCGACCCTTCATCGTCAGTTCCGACTCTTCGTCGTCAGCACCGACCCCTCATCGTCAGTTCCGACTCTTCATCGTCAGTTCCGACTCTTCGTCGTCAGCCCCGACCCTTCTGCGTCAGTCCCGACCCTTCGCGGGGCTGAAGCCCCACGCCACACCGACACCCGTTGCTCGGCGCCGATCTGCGTCAGCCCCGACCCTTCATCGTCAGTTCCGACCCTTCGTCGTCAGTTCCGAC
>JANYLG010000082.1 GCA_025363775.1 Acidobacteriota bacterium
TCTCACCGGGTTCGCGACGGGCTTCTGGAGCGTCCTCGGGTTCCGGCTACTGACCGGTCTTGGCGTGGGTGGCGAGTGGGCGGTGGGTCACGCCCTGCTTGCCGAGTCCGCGCCGCCGCACATGCGCGGCCGCGCCTCAGCGCTGCTGCAGGCCGGGGAGCCGATAGGCGTGGGCCTGGCCGCGATCATGGGGTTCCTGGTGGCGCCCGTCATCGGCTGGCGCGCCGTGTTCTTCGTGTCCTCGGCCTCGGGTCTGGTCGCGTTCGTCGTCCGGACGCACCTGCCCGAATCACACCTGTGGGAGAGCCAGCGCGAGGAGCGCCTGTCGCCTCTGCAGGCGTTGACGCTGATCGTTCGCTATCGGCTGGTTGGCGCCACGTTGAAAGGGTTCGTGCTGGCCGTCCTGAAGCTGGGCACCTACTGGACGTGCTACACGTGGCTGCCCAAGTTCCTGCAGACCCAGATGCATCAGCCGATCGGTCGGTCGGCGCTCTGGATGCTGACGGCGCAGTTCGGGCAGTTCACGGGGATGCTGCTGTTCGGGTACCTGGCCGACCGCCACGGCCGACGGGTGCTATTCACCCTCTACTCGCTGCTGACTGCGGCGTCGCTCTATCCGCTGGCGTTCCACTGGCAGGAGTTGCTGCTGCACCCGTGGCTATTCTGGGGCGCGTTCCTCGGGCTGGGCCTCGGGTCGGGTTGCACCGCCGGCTTCGGGGCGCTGCTCGCCGAGCTGTTCCCGACCGATATCCGCAACTTCGCGATGGGGACGACCTACAATACCGCGCGCGGCGTGCAGTTCTTCGCGCCCTTCCTGGTGAGTTTCTTCGTGGCGTCGTACGGCCTCGCGGGAGGCCTGGGGGTCCCGTTCACGCTGGCGTTGGCCACGGCGACCTGGGTGTGGACGCTGCCGGAGACACGCCACCGCGATCTGTCGGCGGTCGTTTCGGGGGGGCGCTGACGCCGGGTGCGCGGCCGCGCGTCAGCGCGCGGGCTGCTGGGAGAGCCAGATCGACAATTGATCGACCAGCTTCCCGGCCGCCGCAGTGACCGCGGGCGAGAGGCCCTGGCCCATTTCGAGCGCGGCCGGCTGCACGCCAATCAGGGCGACGCGACACCCGAGATCGGACGTGAGGAAACTGGCGAGGACGGAGGGTGGCAGCGTGTGGGTGGACGCGCTCATCCCGTCGGCGTCGTGCCAGTCGATCCAGGCGACCGTTCCCGGGGGTTGTTCCTGGTGCGCCGCGTCGATCTCGAGGACGAGATCGGGACGGAAGCGCCGCAACGGCCCGGTGAAGTTCTCCGGCGCCGTGCCGCCGTCGATCAGCAGCACGCCCGGCGTGGCCGCCATGCGCGCCGACAGTTCTCTCACGACGCACACGCCGACGCCATCGTCGCCGTTCATGTCATTACCGACGCCGAGCACCGCGATGCGTGCCGGACGCGGATTGGGAAAGAGCAGTGTGCCCATGCGGTCAGCCACAGTGACCTGGGAAAACAGAATTCAGATGTGAGCTGGCTACGTCGTCGCCGGCGCCACCGGACCCACCGGCGCGACGCCCGGCGTGCACGTCACCTGGGTGAGCAGGGCCTGGATGTCTTCTTCGCGGCCGAAGGAGACGAAGAACGCTTCCTTGCTCAGGGCCGCCAGCTCCCACTGCTCGTGGGACATGCCGAGGGCGTCGAACTTGCAGCTCACCACGCACTGCGCGCAGTAGGTGCAGCGGTCGGTGTGGAAGCGCATCACGAAGCGCTTGGCGACCTTGTCCACCACCATGATCTCGATGCCGTGGGCGGGGCAGTCGCGCACGCAAATCTTGCAGCCGGTGCACTTGGCCGGGTCGAAGGTGAGTTGTCCTCGCAGGCGTTCGGGTGTGGCTTTCCGTTCGAACGGGTAGCGCTCGGTCACCGGCCGCTTGAACAGCGATCGGGAGATATCGCCAAGCATGGCGCCGATTCTCATGTCACTCTCCAGTCAACGGGGTCGGGACCCTATCTCATGAACGCCAGCAGGAACAACTGCGCCAGGGCCAGCAGGATGCCGATCCGCCACCACATGCCGACCGTCTGATCGATGCGCAGGCGGCAGAACAGCGACTGCAGGGCCGCTGTGACGAGCAGCAGGCCTCCGGTCTTCAGCACGAACTCGATCGGATTGGCGAGCCCGCCGAGATAGAAGGCGGCCATCAACGTGAGGCCGACGAGCAGCTCCACGTCCCGGCCGATTCGGAACAGCGCCCATCCGCGGCCGCTGTACTCGGTCATCGGGCCGGCGACGATTTCCGTTTCCGCCTCGGGTGAGTCGAACGGCGGCAGTTCGAGCTTGCCCATCAGGCCCACGAGCGCGACGAGGAAGCCGACCGGCTGCGTGAGGACCATCCACCAGTGCCCCTGCGCGTAAGCGTCGACATGGCTGATCTGCCAGCTGCCGGCGGCGATCGCCGGGCCGAGCAGGGCCATCAGAAACGGCGCTTCGTAGGAGAACAGCTGCGTGAGCGCTCGGGTCGCGCCGATGAGGGAGAACCGGTCGAGGGTGTTCGCGCCGGCCAGTCCCATCGAGAGCGTCATCAGGCTGAGCAGGTAGAGCGTCACGATCAGGTCGCCGGTGAAGCTGTAGGACGGCGCCATGCCGGCCATCGGCACGTAGAGGGCCGCGGTGAGCGTCCCGACGAGCGCCACGACGGGCAGGCCGTGGAAGAGCACGGGGTTCACGCCGTCGGGGACGATCTCCTCCTTGGCGAGCAGCTTGACCACGTCGGCCACGGGCTGGAACCAGCGCGGCCCGATGCGGTTCTGGAATCGGGCCACCAGCTTTCGATCGGCCCATTCATACACCGTCCCGGCAGACAGGAGGAACAGCCCTCCCGGAAAGAACAGCAGCGCGACAAGGGGTGGCAGCTCGATGTTCATCGGTAGTACTCGATTCCGTATTGGCGCAGCTTGGCCCACGTCCATGTTTCCGCAGTGCTGCGCCGCCGGACCGTCACCAGGCGGTCGTTGCAGGAGAAGCACGGGTCGATGCCGGCGATCAGCATCGGCACGTCGGCCAGCTTGTGCCCGGGCGCTGTGGCCAGCACCGAGCCCCAGTTGCACAGGCTGGGCGTGCGGACCTTCACGCGGTCCGGGTTCAGGCCGCCCGCGCTCTTCAGGAAATAGAACAGCTCGCCGCGCGGCGCTTCGACGCGGCTGACGGTCTCACCCGGCGGGATCCTCGGCTTCATGCGCACCGCGAGGTCGCCGGCCGGCAGCTTGTCGAGGATCTCGCGGATCACCCGGTAGCTCTCGAACAGCTCCTGGATGCGGACGACGAACTTCGCCTCGAGGTCGCCGGCCGTGGCGGTGATCGTCTTGACCGGGAAGTCCGGGTAGGCGGCGTAGGGTGCGTCGACGCGGATATCGCGCGGCACGCCGGATGCGCGCGCCGTCGGCCCGACCGTCCCGAGGGTCTCGGCCTCGAGAGACGTCATCGTGCCCACATTGCGCGTGCGCCCGATCAGCGTCTCATCGGTTGTCACCACTTTCAGATAGTGATGCGTCCGCGGCTCGAGGAAGTCGATCGCGCGGCGGATGGCGTCTGCGTGCGTGTCGTCCACGTCGAACTTCACGCCGCCCAGGACGTTGCACGAGTAGTTGACGCGGTTGCCCGTCAGCCCCTCGAGGACGTCCATGATCATCTCGCGGTCGCGCCACGAGTACATGAACAGGGTGTCGAAGCCTCCCTCGTGGGCGGCGACGCCCAGCCAGAGCAGGTGGCTGTGCACGCGCTCGAGCTCTGCCACCAGTACGCGGATCGCCTGGGCGCGCGGCGGCGCCTGCACGCCGGCCAGCGCCTCGACGCCGAGCGCGTAGGCCGTGGCATGCACGTGCGAGCAGATCCCGCAGATCCGCTCCAGCATGTACATGGCCTGCGTCCAGTTCTGTTGTTCAACGCCCTTCTCGATCCCGCGGTGGACGTAGCCCAGCCGCACGGTCGCGGCGGTCACGATTTCGCCGTCCACGGTGATCTCGAAGTGGCCAGGCTCCTTCAGGGCCGGGTGTTGCGGCCCGATCGGGACGACGAAGGTCTTGCGGGGTTCCTGCTGAGTGTCCATTGCCTCTCTCTTTCGCAATCTCTCGCGAGCCGACGGCCCGCCCGTCTACACCGCGCTGTTGAGACCCTTGAACGACTTCCGCAAGGGATAGGTGTTGTCCGGCCAATCGTCGGGCAGCAGCAGGCGCCCGGTGTCCGGAGTTCCTTCGACGATGATCCCGAACATCTCGTACAACTCGCGCTCGTAGAGCGTGGCCGACGGAATGATCGAGCAGATGCTCGGCACCCTGGCGTCGTGATACGTCACGCTCACGCGCAAGGTGGCCACCAGGGCCCCGTTCACGAACTGATAGAGCGCCTCCAGCCGGTCTTCGACCGGGCCGACCGGTTCGGCCGGAGGCTCAGCCGGCTTGGCCCCGGGCTTGGGCTTCGGCCACGGGTGGTCGAGTCCGGTGATGGCCGCGAGGTAGCCCCAGCGCGCATCGACGAGGGCCTTCACCGCGGCCGGCAAGTCCGCGCGCCGGATGACGACGTCGAGGCGCGACGCTTCACGCGACGGCGCGCCGACGGCAAACGGTTTCAGCAGCGTTTCTGCCGCGACGACGGTCTGTTCGAGGTCCATAGCCATCTCCTCACGCCACCGCTTCGGCGTCCGGGGCCTTGGGCGCCGGTTGCTTCAGGCTGTTCAGCAGCGCGACCACGCCGTAGATGATCGCCTCTGGCCTCGGCGGACACCCGGGGACGAACGCGTGAACCGGGATCACGTCCGCCAGGTTCCCGACGATGTTGTAGCAGCCCTGGAAGGCGCCGCCAGAGATGCCGCAGGATCCGACCGCGACGACGAACTTCGGGTCGGGCATCTG
>JANYLG010000120.1 GCA_025363775.1 Acidobacteriota bacterium
TCATTTTCCGCGCCGAACGTCGCAGGCCTGTGCCAAGCCCCGCGGACCCTCGACGACCCCTCCACACCAGGTGCGACTCCGCGCGCAGCGCCACGACCGGACCCGTGCGCATCGCGCGCCACGCCTCACTTGCCGCGATCCCGGCAGGCCACGAGCGGCCCGATGACGGCCGCGAACGCGGCCCCGTGGGTGATGCCGAATGTCGCCACGGCGACGGCGATGGCCAGCTCGAACCGGTGGCGGCCTCATGGCGTCTTCAGAACCCGACATGTCCCCCGATGTGAAAGCCCTGCCTCGTGAACAAGTTGGCCGCGGAGTAGTTCAACGCGCCCGTGTAACGGGTGATGACGCCGAACGCGACCGAATCCCGGCGGCAGCTCACCTCGATTGACGCGTCGAGGGCGACCGCTTTTGCGATGAACACGACCGGCTGGCCCGGATACTTGTCGGGCAGGACTGTCGTGAGGCGGGCCAGCGTGGCGGGGGATAGGTCGGTCACGAGCCGGGCCTGCCACCGGTCCGTGAGACCGATGCGCCGAGACACACCGATCCGGACCTCGTGTACGTCGGAGATCGTCGTCTCGCGGCCGGTGTTCCAGAACCCGGTACGTGACGGCGGCCGCGTCATCGTCGTGGTGGACTCGCTGTCGTGGTACTCGGCGCGGTCACGCCTGTAGCTGTACCCGACGCGTGCATGGAATCCCTTGAATCTCCCGAGTTCTACCGTCTGGGAGGCGGAGAACGAGAATGCCGAGGTCTCGGCCGTCGTGCCGTAGAGGATGATGTTGCCGTCCGGATTGAAGAACGTGTCGTAGTCCTCGCCGACACCGGTCATCGGTGGCGCGACTCCCGCCTCGGTCTCCCACGTGCGGCCGGCAAAGTGGTACCTCGCGCGTCCCCGGAGCCATGCCGCATTCACACTGGAGTTCTGTTCGAAGAAATGGGGGACGGTGTCAGGCGTGTTGAACCGTGACGGATTGTCGAAGCGATAGTGGTAGGTATCGTGGCCGAAGGCGATCCCGGCCACGAACGCCGGCCCCTCGTCGCCGATGGACGGCTTGGCCGTCTGCGCCGCGGCCATCGTCGCCGCCAGAACCAGCAACACCGCCAGCGCGAGTGATTTCATTCCCGTCGTCCTGCCTGGCGTCCGCTGGCTTGTTGCCACCGGCATTCTCTCTGAGGACCCGCGGGGCACGCGGGCAGCAACGGCACGCCGTTCCTCGATCGCGCGACGTGCGTCGGCTCTGGCGGCTGCATCAGGCCGGTCGCTCCTGCGACACCGCCGCCTCGGCCAGCTCGGCGGGCGTCATCGAGAATGCGCGGGCGAACCCGCCGACATATCGGATCTCCGCCGGGACCAGGCGGAACAGGTGAAAGTCGGCCAGGCCAAACCGCATCTCCGCGTCGGGGAAGCGCGAGAGGTACAGCGCATGCGCCTCTCGGAACGCTTCGCCGTCGTCCGTCAGCGGACGCGCTTCACCCGTGAGCGTCGCGCGCGGCAGCAACTGGGGGTCGCCTCGTCCGGTGTCTGGCGCCGAGACCACGAGCGAGACTCGTGGGTCGTCCAGCAGGTTCTGCGTGTGCTGGGACAACTCGCTCAGGAAGAGCAGCACGCCTTGCAAACTGGGTTCTGGCGCGTACGCGACCATTGACGCGAGCGGCGCGCCGCCTTCCACGGTGGCGATGGCCGCCCACCGCGAGGTGAGGATCAGTTGGGCAGCATCAACTTCGAAGTCGGTGGGCATGTCGTCCTCATGCCTTCCGCTGATGAAGCGCGAAGGCCGCGCCCTGCGGATCGAGACACTGCTGTGCGTCGGCGGGATCGGTCGTCATCAGCTCATGCCAGACGAACCGGCCGCGAATCTCAGGCTCGCTCATCGCGCCTCCTCGTGTGTGTGGGTGTTGGGCCAGGAATCCATCATACGCGGTTGACGGAAAAGGCACCACGTCGAGGTCCCGACCAGGTGTCCGTGGGCAGGATGAGGTTGGTCAGGCGCGCCGACTCCACTCCGGGGGATGTGCCATGGGTTGTCGATCGCCCGGCCCCGCGACTACGATGATGAGATGGACACGACCATTGCGGCGCTGACGTCCGAGATTCGCGCCTTTCGTGACGCGCGCGACTGGCGGCAGTTCCACAACCCGAAGGAACTCGCCGTGGCGATCACGGCCGAGGCGGGAGAACTGCTCCAGCACTTCGTCTGGCAGAACCCCGAACAATCGGAACGCCGCGTCGTGGACGGCCGCGCGGAGATCGAATCCGAGATTGCCGACGTCGCCATCCTCCTCTTCGAGTTGGCCGACAACTGCGGGATCGACCTCGCGGCGGCGATGCGCGCCAAGCTGGCCCGCAACGAGGAGCGCTACCCGGTGGACAAGGCCAGAGGCTCGAACCGCAAGTACAACGAACTGTGAACGACGAGGCCCCCACGATCCACCGCCGCCGGCCGCGCTATGCCGGCACGCACCCGCGCCGGTTCGACGAGAAGTACAAGGAGCACGCGCCGGACACGTATCCCGACACGGTGGCGAAGGTGCTGGCCTCGGGCAGGACTCCCGCCGGCGCCCACGTTCCCGTCCTGGTCGCGGAGGTCCTGGAGGCGCTCGACCCGCGGGCCGGGGACACCGTCGTGGATTGCACGCTCGGCTACGGCGGGCACGCCCGGGCGCTTCTCTCCCGTGTGCTGCCGGGCGGGAGGGTGCTCGGACTCGACGTGGATCCGCTGGAGCTGCCGAAGACCGAGGGCCGCCTGCGCGGCCTGGGCTTCGGGCCCGAGGCCTTCGTGGCGCGGCGGTCGAACTTTGCCGGCCTGTTCCAGGCCCTCGTCGCCGAGGGCCTGGCCGGCGCGGACGGCGTCCTGGCGGATCTCGGTGTCTCCTCCATGCAGCTCGACACGCCGGGCCGGGGCTTCTCGATCAAGACACCCGGCCCTCTCGACATGCGAATGAACCCGAATCGAGGTCACTCCGCCTCGGCCCTGCTCCGGAAGATCACCCCCGGCAACCTGGAGGCCTTGCTGGTGGAGAACGCCGACGAACCGCAGGCCCTCTGCCTGGCCGATGCCCTTGCGGGGAAGTCATTCGAGCGAACGACCGACCTGGCCGAGGCCATCGTCGCGGCCCTGTCGTTGGCGCCGGCCGCCGAGAAGGAGCGGTGCGTGCGCCGGGTGTTCCAGGCCCTGCGCATCGCCGTGAACGAGGAGTTCACGGCCCTCGACACCCTGCTGCGCCAGTTGCCGTCGTGCCTGAACCCAGGCGGACGCGTCGCGATTGTCACGTTTCACTCCGGCGAGGATCGGAGGGTGAAGAAGGCGTTCCAGGCGGGCCTGCGGGAGGGAAGCTACGTCGCAATCACCGACCAGGTCGTCCGGCCCAGCCCCGAAGAATGTCGCTCCAACCCGCGCGCCAGCGCTGCGAAGCTTCGATGGGCACGGCGGTGATGCGCGGTGTCTTCCCCTGCGCGCCTCCTCGCGGTCAGCGGGCCCAGGGCCCGCCCCTACTTCTTCACGATCTCGCCCCGGCGGTTCCTGGCCCGGCGAACTCGATGTCCGACTTGCCGGCAGCAAAGGTGAGATAGAGGGCGACGATCGTCCGACTGCTGGGGTCGCGAATCCACACACCGGGCCGGCTCTCATCATGCGGAGCCCGGCGACGATGACAGAATGAGGTTTCAAGGCCTGACCCCAGCATCCCCGTGGCGAACGGCGGCCGGCCGGTCAATTGGCCGGCAACGGATCCTTGGTGTCCAGCGCCGACGGCGTGAAGATCGCGAGGACGCCCTTCAGGCCCAGACTCATCACGATGTTGAAGAAGAACGCCAGGAACGCGAAGAGCAGCAGTGCGCCGGACAGCGCGGCGAGGATCATGTACCCGTTGAACTCCCCGTGGACATACAACGACCGCCGCAGCATGCCCTGCAATCCCGCCATCCCCATGAACGCACCCATGCCGATTCCGCCCAACAGGTGCGCCCAGAAATGGAAGACCGCCAGCTTCTCGCTGTATAGCTTCGCCCCGTTCGTGACGATCGGGAAGAGCAGGTAGATCGCCGAATAGAGCGTCATCGTCAATCCCACCAGCACCGCCACGTGTACGTGCGGACCGATGATCCACTGAGTGTTGTGGAGGATCCGGTTCAGGCCGAGGTCCGCCTGCATGATGCCCGCGGGCACGGCCAGCGCGAAGCCGAGCAGGCCCCCGAGCAGGAACTTGAGCGGATGCGTCATCTTCAACGGGCGCGCGCTCCAGAGCGTCACGAGCGTGATGAAGAACGCGAGCCCCTGGGTGATGAGCTCGAACGCCGTGACCATCTCGCCGGAGACCGTCTTGAGGATGCCGGGCTGCGCCTGGTCGGACATCAGGTGGTGAGACCACACCGTCCAGGACACGACCAGCTCCACGAACAACGCGGCACGGGCGAAGTTCTCCATGTAGAGTTTCTTGCCCGTGATGAGCGTGGCCAGGAGGTACCAGGTTCCCGCCACGAAGATCAGCACCAGCCCGTCTGCAATGAGGTCCAGCCCCCACCAGAACCAGTTCTTGTAGAGGAGCGCGTCCACCGCGCTGTGCCTGAGGTCGTGCCCGAGCAGTGCGGCCACCATGTACACCAGGATGAGCACGCCGGTGAACAGGATGATCCCGGCGTTGAGCGCCGTGTCCACCGTGCCGCGCGCGATGGCCGCGACGGGCAGGGAGACGAGGTGCTCCTTCTTGTTCTTGGAGAAGAACGCCTGCAGCCCGCTCAGCCCCAGGGCCGAGGCGATCAGGGCGCCCGCAGGCTGCTTCGCCCATCCCGAGGGCGTGTAGGAGATGGTCTTGAAGATGTTGACGACAAACAAGACCGTCCCCACCATCACCAGGGCAATGCCCACGATGAAGAACGTCCCGCCCCAGAGGCTGAACTGGGTGAAGTCCGCCGGAAGCGGCCAGTACAACGTGTAGAGAGGCGCGTACTCGGAGAGGAATCCCGCGAACCAGAACGTGAACGTCCCGACGGCCAGCAGACCGCAGGTCCAGTTGGCGAGCGGAATGCTCCAGAGCGGCTTCTTCATCAGGAACGGCACGAGGAAGAGAAACGTGCCGAACACGATGGCATACGTCGACCCGAAGATCCCGACCAGGGGATGGGCCGTCATGATGGCGAAGAACTGTTGCGTCGGCACGGTCGGGATCGGCGTGATCTCATACAGCCGCATGATCATGCCTTCGACAACCGCGAAGCCATAGTAGACGAGTCCGACGACCACGAAGCGCAGAATCATCTTCTGCATCGGCGTCAGCGTGGCCGGCTTGAACGACTCCTGCTCGCCGTTGACGAGAGTGTGGATAAAACTCATGGATGGTCTCGCTGGAAGGTGTGAGTTCCGTTCAGGTGGCTAGCTCTTCCCGCACGATACGACGACCACGTCCTTCAGGGTCATGTTGACCCCCGCAGGGCCCGAGTACTCCGTGGACCGGATGGTGTAGACGCCGGGCTTGTCGAACTGCCACAGGAGGTCGTTCTTGTGCCCCGGCACCACCTGCATCTGAAACAGCATCGAATGGTCGTTGCGGAACAGGCCGAACCCGTACGTCAGGTCTCCCGACGTCACATTGAAGAGCACCTTGTCGTCGCAGGAGACCAGCAGCTTCTCCGAGGGCAACGTGAACGTGTGCGAGGCCACACTGATGTTGAACACCTTGTCCGGTGTGATGGTCGCCCGATGCATATCCATCGGCTTCCATGGAATGGTGTAGTAGGTGATGAAATGGAGCGAGACGCCGACGACCACGAGAAAGGCGACGAACGAGTAGAAGAGCGCGGGCTTCGCGTCGCGGCTCTCTCCCGGCTGAGTCACGCGCCATGCAAACCAGCCCATCAACGCCATGATGGCGAGGACGTAGAACGTGTAGGCCAGGGTCTGTCCCCATAGGACGATGCTCGAATCAACCATATTGATGTCTCCTCATGCGGCGGGGGCACGCGTATCCTACCTCCCGGGGGCCGTTCTCTCAAAGATTCGGGTGGACCAGATCGATCACTATCGACACGAGGTCAAGGGCCCGGTCATGGATGAAGCCGGTTCTAGTTTCCCCCCGTGCTCTCGTATAGCGCGCACACCGCGCCCGCCGGATCCTCGATGACGCAGTAGCGCCCCTCGCCGGCGTAGTTGCGCGGGCCAATGACCACGCGGCCGCCAAGCGTCTTGCAGCGATCGATGCTCTGGTCGAGATGTTCGACCGTGAGGTACACGAGCCAGTGGGGCGGCAGATCCTTGTTACCGCCCCGTGCGTGGCAGACGCCGGCGACGGCCGCGCCGTCAGGCGTCTTCATGACGAAGTCGTTGTAGCCGCCCATGTCGAACGGCTCGGGAATCCACCCGGTCACCTGCGCGTAGAAGTCGCTGGTCTCGACCGCGTCGCGCACGGTCAAGTCCACCCAGCCGATGGTCCCGACGCGTAGTCGTGCGCATTCGCTCATCAGTCCTCCTGCCGCAGACGCGTGTCGGGACACCGTTCGGCACGCGTCCCGACCCCTTGCTCTCTCACCCGTGTCATCTTCTTCCGAGCTGGTGCCGGCTTGATCCTGGGCGACAGCGTCGCCGTGACGATCGGCTCGCGGGTTGTCGTCTTCCCGCCGCGCGGCGCCGCGCTCCGGGGCGGCGTAGCGGCCAGGTGAGGCGGCGCGGGCGTGGCCACGGCCGCCGGTGCTGCCGGCCGCTTCGGTCGCCGCGGCGCCGCGGCAGCGGGTGCCACCCGACTCGCGCCGACAGACGACGCTCGCGGAGGCGGCGTGGCGGCCGGTCGAGGCTGCGTCGCGACCCCGGCGCGCTTCCTGACTGCGGCGGTTCGCGATGGAACCGGTGGCGCGAGTTCGACGCCGAACACGGCTGCCAGGTCCGCCTCTGCCAACACTTTGCCCGCCGCTGGGCCCTTCCTGGAGAGCGGCACGTCGGCTCCGGCGCGGGCGATCAGTTCCTGCTCGTTCACCTGGCGGAGGCGGAACAGCAGTTCGGGGCCGTGGTCGAGACGCGCGCCTATGCCGTAGAGCACCGCGGCGACGTGTTTGCACATCGAGGCCCAGTCGGGGCAACTGCACGTGAACTGGATCTCGGCTGGCGTTGGAAACAGCCCCGTGCCCTGCCGGCAGAGGTGCTCCATGACTCCCGTCGAGAACCGTCCCTGCAGCAGTTCCACGAGCGAGTCGATCCCTCCGGCACACTGGCCGCAGATCGTGCGCCACCGAGGTGCCTGGACCGGCGCCACCTTCACCGCGACCTTGTAGACGCTCGACCCGCTGACGAGCGCGTCCACCTGACCCGCGCCGATCTGCAGGTCGATCACCGACCCGTTGCGCACGTAGGTGCGGCCGCGGGGGATGCGATTCGCGTAGTCCGAGTAGCCCTCCAGGTTGTCGCACCACGCGCCACCCCAGAACGTCGTCGCGATCTTGCGGCCGGTGATCTCGACGGGCGACACGGCCTTCCCCGACTGGCGAAGACTCTGGAGCTTTTGCTCCGCCCGGGCCTTGCGATCGGCTACCGGGACATACGGCGCAAATCCGCCCCAGCCTCCAGAGTCGTCGAACCTGTTGTACCGGCTTCGAGTGCGTCGGCGCGGCATCATCCCTCCCTGAGCGCAGCATTCACGTCGAGTGCGACCAGGCGCAGCAGATCCTCATCCTTCATCTCGGTGAGCAGCAGGTCCGCGCCCCCTTCGAGCAAATCTCTCGCGAGGCCTCGCTTGGAGGCGATCAGCTCGTCGATCCGTTCTTCCACCGTGCCCCGGCACACGAACTTGTGCACCAGCACATTGCGCGTCTGGCCGATCCGGAAGGCGCGATCGGTCGCCTGGTCTTCGACCGCCGGGTTCCACCACCGGTCGAAGTGTACCACGTGGGACGCGGCCGTCAGGTTCAACCCGCTGCCGCCCGCCTTGAGCGACAGCACGAAAAACGGCACGCGCTCGTCGTCCTGGAATTGCTGCACCAGGTCGCGCCGGACCTTGACCGGCGTTCCGCCGTGCAGGACGAGCCCGGGCCGGCCGAAGACGGTTCCGAGGTGCGCGGCAATCGGATCGGTGATCGCGCGGAACTGCGTGAACACCAGCACCTTCTCCTGCCTCGCCGCGATGACCTCCGCCACCTCGGACAATCGTGCCCACTTGCCGCTGTCTGCCGGGCGCCACGCGCCGTCGCCGAGCCACTGCGACGGGTGATTGCAGATCTGCTTCAGGCGCATCAGCGACGCGAGCACCAGACCCCGCCGCTCGATGCCGTCAGCGACGCTCAGCCGGTCCCGCAGATCGAGCACCGCCTGCTCGTAGAGCGCCGCCTGGGTCCGGCTGAGCAGGCAGTAGGCGTTGACCTCCGTCTTGTCGGGCAGGTCGGCAATCACCATGCGGTCGGTCTTCATCCGCCGCAGGATGTACGGTCGCACCAGTTCGCGCAGCGGGCCATACGAGTTGTGCGGACGTTCCGAGAGGCGTGTGGTCAGCGCCGTAAACTGCTTCGCGGACCCGAGCAGGCCCGGGTTGATGAAGTCGAAGATCGACCACAGGTCGCCCAGGCGGTTCTCGATGGGCGTGCCCGTCATGGCGATGCGCGCCCGCGCCCGCAGCGCCTTCACCGCGCGCGTCTGCTTGGCCTCCGGGTTCTTGATGGCCTGAGCCTCGTCCGCGACGACGAGGTTCCAGCCGCGGCGGGAGATCCAGGGCAGCGTCCGCACCGACCCGTACGTCGTGATGACGAGATCCATCTCGTTCACCCGCGCCTCGTCGATCTTCTTCAGGGCGTCGGCCGGCATCGCGGAGGGGTGAGCGACGATGGCCGACAACCCGGGCGCGAAGCGGGCGATCTCCGATGCCCAGTTCGCGATCAGCGAGGCGGGGGCGATGAGCAGGCTCGGCTGTCGTGCGACGCCCGAGCGTGCTTGCCGCTCGCGCTCGAGCACGAGCAGCAGGGCAAGGACTTGGATCGTTTTCCCCAGCCCCATGTCGTCGGCGAGGCAGGCGCCCAGGCCGAGTGACGACAGGAAGTGGAGCCAGCGCACGCCCACCTGCTGGTACGGGCGCAGCGTGCCGTGGAGCGCGGCGCCAGGGTCCACGCCCGCCAGCGTCTCCGGCCCACGCAGGGCCTGCAGCACGCCGGCCAGCCAGGGCCCGGCGACCGCCCCCGACCATTCGCGGTCGTCGTCTGCCGTCTTCCCGGCCGCCCGCGTGTCGGCGCCTGAGAGCAGGCGCATCGCCTCGGCGAAGGTCAGGCCGTTGTCGGCGGCAGCGCGATCGACGCGGCGGAACTCGTCGATCAGGCCGCGTAGCCGATCGCGATCGACTTCCACCCAGCGCCCGCGCAGCAGTGCCAGGCCGTCCACACCCTCGAGAAGCGCGCGGATCTCGGCTGGCGTCAGCGTCTCGCCGTCCAGCGTCACGTCCATCCGGAAGTCGAGCAGCGTGTCGAGGCCGAGGCCGCCCGGCGGTTTCGTGCCGACCGTGGCCGTCACCGTGGGACGCGGTGGTCGCCCCGCCTTCCAGTTGGCCGGCACCCGGACGACGACCCCCGCCTGCTCCAGTGACTGGACGTCGCGGAGAAAGACGACGGCCTCGCGCGGCGTCCACCGAAGGGGATGGAAGATCTCTCCCTCGTCCACCATCGTCTTCAGCCAGGCGCAGCTCTCGGCGGCGCGCTGCACAGGGAGCAGCAGCGAGAGCAGTCGGGTGTTGTTGGCGGCGCCGGCGTACTCGCGCAGGGCTTGGCCGAGCGGGACGTGCTGCGGCGTGGCGTGGGAGGAGAGCCCGTGCGTGTAGGTGGCGAGGAACGCGAACGGCGCCTCCGGGTCCTTGCGGTTCTCGGCGAGGTGGAAGTGAACGCGCCCGACCGTGTTCCACGCCGGGTTGAAGCCTCGCAGCGTGTTCTGCACCGAGGCCTTCGACGCCGCAAGTCGGGCGGCGAAGGCCGCCTCGAGCGCCGTCCACAGGGCGCGCAGCACATCGGGCGTCAGGTACTCCGCGCCCGTCATCGGCGGCGCGGCGGCGACGATGTGGTCGAGGTCCGCGTTGGGCGGTGGCGGGACTCCGGTCACGGCGTCCCCGGAGCCGGGCGCCGCGGTCACGTCCGGCTGCGCGCACACCGTCGTGACAAACCTCGCGGCGAAATCGCGCCAGTAACCCAACGCCGGCGGGAGCGGCGTGGAGACCTCGCCCGCGCCAAGCTGCAGGAGCCCGTCGCCCTGGCCGCTGTCAAACGCGCCGGCAAGGCGCGCGGCCACGCTGGCGTCGAGCGCCGAAGGACCGGCGGCCTCCGCGAGCAGCAGGTGTCCGCGGGGCGTCAGGACAGGTTCGAGGTTGACTGGTGCCGGGACATTTCCAAGGCTCATGTCGATGTCGTCGATGGTACACCGAGACCGCCCGCGTCCCTCCTCCCACCTGTCGGCAATCCGATGGCCGTTGTTGTCGAGCGGCAGCGTTCTGCCAAATGGACCAGGGGCCGTGCGGCAGTGGCCCCTGGCGTCTGGGCCGGTCCTACTTGTGCGGCCGGGAGCCGCCGAAGACGCGGTGCTCGTGGTCCACAGGGGTGTTCAGCAAGAGGTACCCGTCTGCGCCGGCGAGCCAGACCTCGGACAGGAGGAACTTGCCCCCGACCTTGTCGAAGATCAACTCGGCGTCGGTGTCAGCGTCGTGCCTTCCAAGCCGGGTGATCACCGGCATCATGATCGGCGTCCCCTTTCCGTCCTGTGCCCGCACGACGATTCGGCCGGGGTCCGCCACGAACTCGTACGCGCCGGCCGGCATCTCTTTTCCTGCCGCGACGAACGCGAAGTCGACATTCACACGCGCGATGTTCTGGGCGTATGTCATTGTGCCGAACCCGGCGACGCCGATGACGACCGCGGCGACCACAAAGCCGATGTGTGACAACCGCCGAACTGCTCCAGTTCTCGATTCTGTCCGCATACAAACGCTCCTTCGGGAGGCTCTTCCCGTAATTGTGGGTAACGTCGTTGATGAGTCGCATACGCAAGATGAGGTCCAGCTAGCTCTAGCAGAAGAACCCGAGCGTTTCTGACCGCCGAGTCCGCCACACCTCACTCGCGGAGTATGGAATCGATACGCGGATGACCTGACAATGTAGTGTTCGGCGGCGGACGACCAACGGCCTCCGCCCAAGGTTCCGGGATGATGTAGCCCGCGCCACGTGCGCCGTCGCCGCTCGAGAGGGATTGGACCTGCGTGCCCTACAGCGTCCAGGTCAGACGCGATGCGGCGGCCTCGTCCACAATCCAGGTCAGCGTGCCCTGCCGGGGCTGAACGCCCTGTATCGGGAACCGTTCGGGATCGGCGGGGGCCTCAAGCACGGCCCGGAGGGTCTCTGCCTTTTCGACGCCGCTCACCAGCACGTAGACTTCGCGCGCGTTGTTCAGCACGGGGTAGGTCAGCGTGATGCGCGAGGTCCGCAGGGCGGTCACAAAGACTGCCGCGGCCAGGCGCTCGCGTTCATCGAGCACCCTCGTGTGCGGGAACAGCGAGGCGGTGTGGCCATCGCTGCCCATGCCCAGGAGCACGACGTCGAAGCGGGGCCACTCCCCAGGCGCGAGCGCGAAGGCGCGGGCCAGTTCGATCGCGTACGCCGCCGCCGCCTCTGTGGCGTCGGGCTGCTCGGTGCGCACGCGGTGCACCTGCGTGGCGGGAATCGCGACGCGGGACGCTAGCGCGTCCTGCACCATTCGGTAGTTGCTGTCGGGATGGTCGGGCGGCACGTGCCGCTCGTCGCCGAAGAACAACTCCACGCGGTCCCACGGCGTTGCGTCAACAGCAGAGGAAGGCGGCTCTGCCAGCGCCTCGTAGAGGCCACGCGGCGTGTGGCCTCCCGAGAGCGCCAGCGTGCAGCGGCACCGCGCCTCCACGGCTGCGGCGATGGATGCCCGCACCCGCCGGGCGCCTTCGCGCGCGAGCGCCTCCTTGTCGGGGACGATCGTCAGTTCATGCCCCAGACGGAGGCCCTCACGGTTTCCTCCACTCGCGGCCGTCGCGGGCCAGCAGGGCAGCCGCCTCGGGCGGTCCCCAGGAAAAGGCCTGGTAGGGAGCGACGTCGTCGCTGGTCGCGTTCCACGCGTCGAGAATCGGCGTCACGATCTGCCAGCCGGCCTCGACCGAGTCGGCGCGATGGAAAAGCGTCATCTCGCCCGTCATGCAGTCATAGAGCAGCGTCTCGTAGCCGGTTGACGGAGCCGAACCGAAGTAGTCCTCGTACTTGAAGTCCATGCGAACGGTGCCGACCGTCAGGTTGGGGCCCGGCACCTTGGCCTCGAACCGCAGCGAGATGCCCTCGTCCGGCTGGATGCGAACGATGAGGAGATTCGGCTGGACTTGTTCGGCGCACACGTCGCGGAAGAGCAGCAGGGGCGGGTGCTTGAAACGGATGGCCACTTCGGAGACGCGGCGCGCGAGGCGCTTGCCCGTCCGGAGATAGAACGGCACATCGGCCCACCGCCAGTTGTCGATGAGCAGCTTCAGCGCGACGGACGTTTCGGTCGTCGAGGTCGGCGACACCGTCGGCTCCTCGCGATATCCCGGCACCCGCGTCCCGTCCGCCACGCCGGCGGTGTACTGCCCGCGCACGGTGTTGTGGGCGATGGTGTCAGGCGTGAACGGCCGGATCGCGTGCAGCAGCTTGACGCGCTCGTCGCGTACGCGATCGGCCTCGAACGAGTTGGGCGGCTCCATGGCCGTGAGCGCGAGCAACTGGAACAGGTGGTTCTGCACCATGTCGCGCAGAGCGCCCGCGGTGTCGTAATACCCTCCGCGGCCCTCCACCCCGACCGTCTCGGCCGCGGTGATCTCCACGTGATCGACGTAGCGGCGATTCCAGACCGGTTCGAAAATCCCGTTGGCGAACCGCAACACCATCAGGTTCTGGACGGTCTCCTTTCCCAGATAGTGGTCGATGCGGTAGATCTGCCCCTCGCGAAACACCGAGGCCATCTGCCGATTGAGCTGCCGCGCCGACGCGAGATCGCGCCCGAACGGCTTCTCGACAATCACGCGGCGCCAGCGTCCCTGCTCCTCGCGCGCCAGCTGCGCCTGCCTCAGGCCGCCAACGATGTCGTCGAACAAGTCAGGGGGAACCGCCAGGTAGAAGAGCGCGTTGCCGCGCGTCTCTCCGCAACTGAGTTCCTCGAGCGAGGTGCGCAGGCGCGCGTAGAGGCCGGGGTCCGTGAGCTCGCCCCGGACGTAACGGATCCGCGCCTCGAACCACTTGCGCTCGGCGGGTTCGAGCGGGGGGTGGGCGAACCCGGCCACGCTGTCGAGCAGCTTGTCTCGAAAGGCCTCAGGGGTGGCGTCGGCCCGCGCGATCGCGACGATGACGAACGTGTCGGGGAGGAGGCCGCTGCGCCTCAGGTTGAGCAGCGCGGGCATCAGCTTGCGCTTGGTGAGATCGCCGGAGGCGCCGAAGATGACCATCGCGCAAGCGTCGGCCTGGCGAGCGGAAGGCGCACCGGGGACGAGTGCTTTCGGGACGTGAGACATTGGGTGGGGCTCCCGGGTGCCGGAAGCTGGTCGGTGACGGAACCCGTCGGCACCTCCCATGGATCTTACATCGGTCCGTGTGTTTTTGGTCAGAACCGGAACGCGACGTTCGCGTAGAAGTTCCGGCCCGGCTCGCTGACCTTCACGCCCGAGCGGAAGGGGTCGCGCTGGTACGACATGTGGTCGACATACTGCTCGTTGAGCACGTTGGCCAGCGCCACTGTCAGGCGCAGGTCCCGCTTTTGGGCGCCGACCTTGAGATTGAGGAGACCATACGGCGGCATCTGCTCCTCGCCGAGGTCGGTGTCGACGTATTCGTGCCTGCCGGAGAACACGCCCTGGATCTCGCCAAAGAAGACCGACCGGTCGTACCGCAGTGCCGCCGTGCCCATCACGGGGTGGATCTCGGATATGTTGCTGCTGGTGATCCCGTTTGCCGGTTTGGTGTCCTTGGTCCCACGCGTATACGAGGTGCTGAATGTGCTGAACAGACTGTCGGTGATGGGATAGGTGACGGAGAGTTCGCCGCTCCACATCCGTCCGTTGACGTTCTCGTAGGACCGGGCCGCGGCGTTCATGACACCGGGAACGGCGTTGATCTTCTTCTGCGAATGCACCGTGATGTAGTTGGTCAGGTAGTCGTAGTAGACGCTGGCCGACACGATCATCCGTCGATAGGTGTAGTTCATGCCTCCAAGGACGCCGGTATTGCCCATGGGCTCGAGATTCGGGTTGCCTACCCAGTCGCTTCCCGCACGCTGGAGCGAATAGTAGCGTTCCTGCGGATCGGGCACGCGCGCGGTGTGGCCGAAGCCTGCCGTGAGTTCGACCGCCTGGTTCGCCCGATGCGTGAGGCGCACCTTGCCGGAGGCCGTCGTGTCCGACGCCGATGTGCTCCGGGTCCCATTGTACGCAAAGTATAAGTCCGTATTCGCCTTGGTCGAATCGGCCTGGCTCTTCGCCAGGTCCACGCGGCCGCCAATCTCCACTTTCGTGCGGTCGCCGATCGAGCGCTGATACTCGGCAAATGCGCCGACGTGGTCGACGTTGACGTCGGGCACCGAATACTGCGGCGCGTATTTCATCCCCGCCAACAGGGTCGAGATGTTCCAGTTGCGGCGGTACGCCTCCACGCCGGCGGAGATGGGGCCGGCGACGAGCTCCAGGCTTCCGCCGGTTGTCCGCGTCGCCGCCTGCGAGGCCATGCTGTACTCGCGGGGCATGCCGACGGACGACTGACGATACGCGTCGGTCATCCAGTGATCGACGCGGGTGTAATACGCCTTTGCCGACATGGCACCGATGAGCCCCTTGCCCGTAACCCCGTAGCTCGCACTCGCGCGGTCCGCCGTATCCCAGCTGCCGTCCATGAGCAGGTAGGCGTACTTGATATCGGTTGCCTTTTGCCGCGTGTAGGCCACCTGCACCGCATGCCCGGCACGTGGAGCGGCAAACGCGCGAAACCAGCCTGTGTTGGCCGCGAACGCGATGCCGTCGACCTTGTCCGGGCGGTAGTTTGCATACTGCGTGTAGAGCGTGCCCGATCCGTCACGATACACGTTCGACGTCCGGAACGAATACCCGCCAAGCACCGAGAAGTTGGCCACGCCGTAGGATGCCGTCAGCGACGGGTTGATGTAGCCACTGGAGCCGAACGCGAGATTCGGGCTGCCATGGAAACCCTTTCCCGGGGCCCTCGTCACCACGTTCACCACCCCACCGAGACTGCCCTCGTGCCGCATGTCGAACGGGCCCTTGCCCACCTCGAGGTGATCCACCTCCGCGAAATCGGCGTGAAACACCGCGGGATCCATGCCGTTCGGACAGGCGCCGTAGATGCGTTCGCCATCGATCAGCACCGTGAGGTTCCGGCTCTGGAATCCCTGCACCACGATGTCGTTGGCAATGGCACCCTTGCGGACCTTGTAGACGCCGTTCAGTTCGGCGAGCGCCTCGCCGACGTCCCGCGCGGTGCTCTCGCGAATCTCCGACGCGGCGATGGTCTCTTTCACCACAGATCCGACGACGTTCACGGTCTCCGTCACGGTGCTGAGCGGCAGCTTGAAATTCACCTCGGAGGTCTCGCCCGCGGTCAGCGTCACGCCCCCCGTTCGAGGTTCGAATCCGTCGAGTTCAGCGGTGATCTCGTACTCCCCGGGGGGCAGCGCCGACGCACTGTAGCGGCCCCGGTCGGCCGCGACGACGATCACTGACCGTTTGGTGGCAAGGTTCGTGATGCTGATCGTCGCACCTGGGAGCCTGGCTTCGTCCGGCGCGACGATGGTGCCGACGATCGTGGCGGCCGGCGATCGGGCATCCGTCATGGTGCGGCCGACCGCGGGGCCGGTTTGGGCGTCAAGTGACGCGGAGCCGGCCACGAGCGCGAGCCATGCAAGAGCCACACGCGCGGTTCCGGCCATCAATCGTCGGGTCATGAGTTCTCCTTGGGCGCGTCTCTCGAGCAGATGCCAAGGAGCCGCACAGAAACTTGCTTTATTCGTGACGATCTCAGCCCTGCAAGATACCTGGCGTTCGCCCCTGGTCCCGGCGCAATCATACACGAGCCGCGCGGCCGGCCGCAGGTCGTCAACCGCCAGTCGCAAGCCGGACGGTCGCGTCCGCCGTCGCGACCGTCAGCGGCAATCCACCAGCACGCGACCGAGCGCCGTCCGGTTCATCAGGGTGCCGCACGCCGACAGCACGTCGGCGAGACCCACTGTGCGGCTGACGATGCGGTCGAGGGTGGGCGGCTTGAGGTCTGTGCCCAGGCGGTTCCAGATCTTCGTCCTCGAGTCCATCTGGCAGTTCGCCGAGCTCGCGCCAAGCAGGCTGACGCCTCGGAGGATGAACGGGTAGACTGTTGCATCGAACGCGGGCGCGGCTGCGTTGCCGATGGCCGCCACGTTTCCCCACAACGCGACGTGCCGGATGAGTCCTGCGAGGAGCGGGCCTCCGACGTTGTCGATGACGCCGCCGAAGCGGACCGCCTCCAGCGGACGGGATCCGAGGCCAAGGCCGTCCGGCGTCAAGACCTCGGCGGCACCCAATTCCCGCAGATACGTCTCGTGCTCGGGCCGTCCGGACACGGCGATGACCCGATAACCACGCTGCGCCAGCATCGACACCGCCGCGGACCCTACCCCGCCCGTCGCGCCGGTGACGACAATCGGTCCCTGTTACGGTGCCTGGCCGTTCACCTCCATCCGGTGAAGCGCGAGCGCCGCGGTGAAGCCTGCCGTGCCAAGCACCATCGCCTCGCGGAGACCGAGACCGGCCGGCAGCGCCACCACCCAGTCCGCCGGCACGCGGACCATCTGCGCGAAGCCGCCGTCGTGGGTCTCGCCGAGGCCCATGCCGTTCACGACGACCGGGTCGCCCGGCCGAAAGCGCGCGTCCGACGACGAGACGACCCGGCCGGCGACGTCGATGCCGGCGTTCAGCGGGAAGCGCTTGTAGATGGGCGCGCGACCGGTGACGCCCAGGGCGTCCTTGAAGTTGATCCCCGACCACTCGGCCCGAATGACGACGTCGCCTGCCGTGAGGTCGTCGATCGCGACGTCCACCAGGCGGGCGACGACCCCCTCGGTCTCGCGGAATACGCGGCAGGCTAGAGGCGACATGGTGTGTCCTGTCGAAAGACGGGTGTCGTCCGGGCGCCTAGGTCTGGTCGCCCTCGAAATCGTGGATGGCGGTGCGCACCTTGCCTCTGGCCTTCTTGCCCGGACACGCCGCATGCACGGTGTGGCCAACGGCCATCAGTGCCTGGAACGGCACCATGATCTCGTAGTCCTCGACGAAATCGCCTGCGAGCAACAGGATCTTGCGGCCTGACATCTGAAGCCTCCTTGTGACCTGCTCCCTTCATGATACGACGCTTGTTCGGCGACCGCATCCCGGCATGGTTCTGCTGCGTCCGCTCGAGGGCGGCGGCCGCGCAAGGTCCGGGCGGGTCGCCAGGCCGGGGGGTATAATCCGTTCCGGGCGCGCCAGGCCACTGCGCGCCGACGTTGAGCCCCCGCGAGGGACTAATCATGATCGACAGGGTCGTCCGCGTGGCGATGGTGGTGTTGCCACTGTGCCTTGTCGCGGCAGGAGCCGGCCTCACCTCCTCACTTCGCGCGGCGGGCCCGCAGCGTCTCCCCGGGGATCCCCACCTGTCGCCCGCCAACCGTGGCGCGCCGCCCGCGCTCGTCGTCGATGCCATCGTGGTGGACCGGAAGGGCGCAGCGGTGGAGGACATGCGCGCGCGCGACTTCGATGTGACCGTGGACGGCCGTCGCCGGAACGGCGTCGCGATCGCGCGAGCGTATCGCGGGCCCGGCGCGGCTGGCGTTGCGGCGCTCCGCCCGTCGACGGTGCCGGGCGAGGTACAGCCCATCGTCGAGCCGAGCCGCTTGGTCGTCGTCGCTATCGATCAGGCGAGCTTTCTGCCCGGCGACGAGAAGCGGGCGCGCCTCGCTGGCGAGAAATGCGTCGCGCTGTTCGGTCTCACCGAGCCGATCGCGGTGATACCGCTCCCGCTCCGCCGCACCGCGGGGACGGTCTCGTTCGAACGCAGCGAGATCGGGCCGGCGCTCGCCAGACTGCGCTCATTGCGGTCCACCGACGCGGCCGTCGTCGAGCCCCGGGCCACTGATCCTGCCAACCCGCCGGACGACCCGGAACGGGTTGTGGAGACCACCGGGAGAACCCAGGCCCGGGTGGACGCTGCCGCCCAGGCGGGAAGCCGGCCGCCGTCGATCCCGACGCTCGACGACCTGATGCCGTCGGCTGACCGGGGCGGTCGCGACGTGCTGTCGCCGCCCGCGCAGCGGACGCACGCTGTGGCGACGCTCTCGGCCCTCGAGACGATCTTCAAAGGCCTCCGGGCCGCGCCGGGCAGCAAGACCTTGTTGTTCCTATCGGCAGGCCTGGTCGGCGACGAGGCGCGATCCGAACTGCGCGCGGCCGTGGACGCCGCGGTAGAGGCGCACGTGCGGGTCAGCAGCATCCAGGTCCCCACCGGGGCGTCGAGGTTTGCCGACCTCGGGCGTCGTGACCTGCAGGCGATCGCCAGTGAAACGGGCGGGTCCTTCGTGTCACTCTCCAGCAGGCCCGAACAGGCGCTTCAGCGCATGGTCGCCGAGCTGTCGTCGTCCTACCTGCTGCTGCTCGCGCCCGAGCCGGGCGACGACGACCCGGGAACCTCCCACACGGTCCAGGTGAAATCGACGCGCGGCGGGGTGAGCATTCGCACCGCGCGATCCGTCAGGCCGGGGCGTCTCAGCGTCGAGTTGCTGCGGGCGGCGATCGCGCCAGCCGTCCCGCCCGTGGCTGCGCCGCCGCCGTCTGCCGTGCCTGGGCCCGTCACGCCGTTGCGCGCGCGCCTCGACCCGGCGCTCAACGCCGTCCTCGCGCGCATGAGCCAGTACGTCGTCGACTACGGCAACGCGGTCTACTCCATCGTCGCGGAGGAGACTTACAGGCAGGACGTCCGAGGCGGCCAGCCGAACGCCCCGGTGGTGATCGACGGCGCGGCGCAGACGACCAGCGCCAGCGCGCGGACGAGGCTGCTGACGTCGGACTACCTGCTCGTGAAGATCCCGGGCCTCGACGGCTGGTTGCCGTTCCGCGACGTGTTCGCCGTGGATGGCCAGCTGGTCCGGGACCGGCAGGACCGCGTGGTGAAACTGTTCCTCGAAGCAGGCCCCGCGGCGGCCCTCGACAACGCGCGCCTGATCTGGCAGGAGAGCGCCCGCTACAACATCGGCAACATCAGCGCGACATCAACGTGCCGACGCTGATGCTCTGGTTCCTCCAACCAGGGAGCCAGCACCGGTTCCTGTTCAGCAAGTCGGGCGAGGAGACCCTGGGGGGCGCGCGTGTTTGGGCCATCGACTACCAGGAGAGCGGCCGGCCGACGTTCATCCAGACGCCGGCGAAAGCCGATCTGCCGGCGTCGGGCCGGGTGTGGGTCGAACCCGTCAGCGGGCGGATCCTGCGGACGGTGATGAAGGCCTCGATGGCGACGATCACCGTGACCTACGGCCCCCGCGACGAACTGCCGGGGCTGTGGGTGCCGGTGATGATGGAGGAACGCTACGAGCACGGATCGAAAACCGTCACCGGCCTCGCGACGTACTCGAAGTTCCGGCGGTTCCAGGTTTCGACGAACGAGCAGATCAAGGTCCTGAAGCGCCCTCGCCCGTGATCGCGTTCGGGGCCTGGGGGGTAGCGGTCGTTTGACCGGGGGGCTTGGCGGACGCTATGCTCGCGGGCGCGGCGTCGGGTGGAAAACTGCGGTGGATCGGGATCGGACCCGAGAGGGGGATCTTGGTCGGAACGTCCATCGGCCCGTATCGGGTACTGGAGCGGCTGGGTGCCGGCGGCATGGGCGAGGTGTTTCTCGCCTTCGACACGCGGCTCAACCGCAAGGTCGCGATCAAGAGTCTCAGCGACACGTCACTCAGTACCCCCGAGTCGCGCGAGCGCCTCCTGCGCGAAGCGCGGGCTGCGGCCAAGCTCGGCCACCCCAACATCGCGGGGATCCACGACATCCTCGATTCAGGCGAGCGTCCCTGCATCGTCATGGAGTTCGTGCAGGGCGAGAGCCTGTCTGCCCGAATCGGCCGCGGTCCCATCGCGCTGGCCCAGGCGCTGTCGATCGGCATCCAGCTCGCCGACGCGCTGGCGCATGCGCACGCCGCCGGCGTGATCCACCGGGACCTGAAGCCCGGCAACGTGGTGTTGACACCTGATGGGGTGGCGAAGGTGCTGGACTTCGGGCTCGCGAAGAGCCACGAGCTCGAGCCTCCCGCGTTGCGTTCCGATCAGCTGACGGGGGAGGTCGTCATCTCGCAGGCTGGCAGGGTGGCCGGAACGCCTGCCTACATGGCGCCCGAGCAGTTCCTCGGTCGCCCGGCGACGCCGCAGACCGATGTATACGGTCTGGGCGTGCTGCTGTTCGAAGTGCTGTCGGGGCGCCGGCCGTACCAGGCGCCCGACATCGTCGCGCTTGTGCTGGCGATCGCGTCCGAGCCCACGCCCTCCGTTCAAGCGGTCGAGCCGTCGGTCCCATCGGAGGTGAGCCGCATCGTCGCCAGGGCGATGGCGAAAGAGCCGGGCGATCGACACGAGTCTGCCGCGGCGCTCGCGCAGGACTTGCGGCACGCGCAGAGCACCCTGTGCGAGGGTGAGACGCGTGGATTGGAGTTGCCTTCGTCGCGATCGAGTCGCAGCGGATCGATGCCTGCCATCCAGCTGCGGCCGCGTCGGTGGGCGCTGATGGTGGCGGCGAGCGCCGCCGTCATTCTTGGCGCCATCGCGCTGGGGATGTGGTTTCGAGGCCGGACGCCGCCGGCGACCAGTGAGCGTCAGGCGCAGATTGTCCTCGTGCTCCCCATGGCGAACCTCAGCGGAGACGCGTTGCGCGACCACATCGGCGTGGGCATCTCGGAGCTGGTGCTGGCGTCGCTGTCGGAGGTCAAGGGCATCATCGTCATCAGGGGGAGCGGCTCGGGCAAAGATCTGACACGGGCGGAGGACTCGAAAAAGCTCGCGCGCGAGCAGGGGGCGACGCTCCTCTTCGGCGGCAGCGTGCTGGAGGCGGCCGACTATGTACGTTTTGTAGCGACACTCGTCAGGAGCGATGGCACCGTGGTGTGGGCCAAGCAGTTCGATGGCCCGGCAGCAGACCTCTTTACGCTCCCGCGGGGCGTCGCCGACGACCTGGTCAAGGTCCTCAATGTCAGCGTCACGCCCGAGTCACGAGGGTGGATCGCGAAGGCGCCGGCCGCAAGCGTCGACGCCTATGCGGACTACTCGCTCGGCCGGGCTCTGCTCGATCGGCGCGACGTGCCGGGGAACGTCGACAAGGCAATCGAGGCCCTGGAGCGGGCCGTCAGGAAAGACGCCACGTTCGCGCTGGCGCACGCCGCGCTCGGCGATGCGTGTCTCGCTCGATTCAAGGACACCAACGACGCCCGTTGGATGGCGCGTGCGGTCCGGTCGACGGAGGAGGCCCTCAGACTCGAACCTGACAGCCCGAGAATCCAGGTGTCGCTCGCCGGCGTGCTGCTGGCAAGCGGCCGGATCGACCAGGCCGCCGCGATGGTGCGCAAGGCCATCGCGATCCGACCCAACGACGACGAGTCGCACCGGCTGCTGGCTCGGATGCTCGAACAGCAGGGCCACGCTGACGCAGCGGTCGGTGAGTTGCGTCAAGCCATTGCCATCCGGCCCGAATACTGGCGGAATCACTCTGCCCTCGGCGCCTTCTTCTTCCGTGCCGGCCGATATCGCGATGCCATTGAGGCGTTCAAGCGCGTGACGGCCCTGCAGCCGGACAACGCGTGGGGCCACCTCAACCTCGGAGCGGCCTACCAGTCGTCCGGCGAAAACGTTCTGGCGCTCGAGTGTTTTCAGCGCGCCCTCGCAATAGGGCCCGACCCCTACGCATACTCGAATATCGGCACCATCCATTACTCGGAGGGACGCTACGACGATGCGGTGCGCGCCTACGAGGCGGCAATCCGGCTGGCGCCGCGCGATCCGGGGGCGCACAGCGCGCTCGGCGACGCGTACCTGCGGCTGGGTCGAAAGGATCCGGCGCTGGTGGAATTCAGGCGCGCTGCCGACATCAGCCGCGGACTGCTGGGGATCAACCCGCGCGATGCGGTGCTGTTGGCACAGCGCGCGGTCTATGAGGCCAAGGCGGGTCTGTCGGCGGAGGCTATCCAGCACGCGACGGCGGCCCTCGCGCTGAGCCCTGAGAACAACGGGGTGCTGTACCGCCTTGCGGTCGTGTATTCGTTATCCGGCCGGCCGGCTGACGCGGTCAAGTCGCTGAGACGGGCGGTCGAGAAGGGCTACAGCCGGCTTCTCGCCAGGCAGGATCTCGATTTGGACTCGATCAGGAAACTCCCGGACGTGGAGGCGTTGTTGCGCGAACCGCGCTGAACTCACCGCGCGGCGACCAGAGCACAGTTCCGCTCTATTCAAGAGGAGGACGCATGTTGACCTGGATCTTCGGCATCTGGATGCTCGTCGTCACCGCGTGGATCGTCTGGATATGGAGGAAGACGGTCTACGTGCCCAAGACTCGCAATGTCTGCGTGCTGGCGTGGGACTCCGGCCAGGGGATCGAGATTCTCGGCGCGACACCCTCGACTCTGGACGCCACGCGGGGGGACGAGATCTTCTGGGATGTGCTGTGCAATGTGGCCGACCTGTCCGTCTCCATCGACTTCAAGGACTCGCCCCTCGAGAGCCCGAACGGCAGCCCGAAGACCAAGACCAGGAAACACGGAGGCGGCAAGACCAAACCGGACAAGATCAAGAAGACCAGCCCGAACCGCACTTGCAAGTACACGATCACGGTCGGCAACGCTGTGCTGGACCCCGAGATCCGGATTCGGGACGCGGACGAGTGCCCCTGACCGGACGGCGGCGCGGCCTGAAGGTCGCGCCGTTACCGTAGCCGGTGGGACACCATCGCGCGCAGGTTGAGGAGTCCGTCATTTCGTGTTCCCGTGCTTCGCGTGATGAGCAGCGGAGAGTAGAAGCCAAAGATCTTTCGGGATCGGGAGTCTTGTCAGCCTGGGGCATCTGAGAATGACGAAATCGTAAATGCCGGGCATCTGCCTGAGCCGGAGGACAATTCCGGCATCACATTCGGCCGGCGTTTGTGATTAGTCCCGACCCCGACTATCATCAAAACAGTGGGCACCATGTCGGCGAACCGGCGGGCACGCGTCTGTGTGTGGTGGAGCCTTGCGCTCTACCTCGGCGTCATCATGGCTGCGCCCAGCCTGCATCACGACTTTGCCTGCCATCAGAACTCGCCGACACACTGTTCGGCCTGCATGGCGAGTCAACTCGCCGACCACACCGGCAACCAGGCCGTTCGGCTCGCCGGGATGTTCCGCGATGTGGGTGAGGTCGCTGCCATCCAGCGCGTGGCCGTGGACACGCCCCTCGTTGCCGCGACGACAGGCCGTTCGCCTCCGGCCGTCGTCTGTTGATCCAAACAGCTTCTGTCAGTCTTCGAAGTTGCCCCCCCGGAGAAGCGGAGGGACCGCCGCCGCCCCTGCCCCAGGCTGGGGGGAATGAGCGGCCCCGGCAGGTGGAGGTTCTCATGCGTCGCGTATTGATGGCGTCGGTGTTGGTGTCCGCGCTTGCGCTCGTGTCCGTCGCGTCGCCGGCCTTGGCGCAGGCGCCGGATCCCGAAGCCGTTCGGAAAGAGATCGAACAACTCCGCAAGGAGTTCGAAGAGATCCGGAAGCAATACGGCGCGCGTCTCGCCGCGCTCGAAGCAAAGGTCGCGTCGGCGCCCGCGGTCACACAGGATCAGCCCGCTGCGGCGGCAGCCGCGCAAGCCCCGGTGGTGGCCGACCTCCCGCCTCAGCCCGCACCCGTGTCCGGCGGCGCCAGCGCTGGGGCGTCCAAGGTGTTCAACCCCGATATCGCAGTCATCGGAAACTTCCTCGGGTCCGTCGGCCGGAGCTCTGGCAATCCCAATCCCGGCAAGGCGCTCGAGTTGCACGAATCCGAAGTAGCGCTTCAGGCTATTGTCGATCCGTACGCGCGCGCCGATTTCTTCCTGTCATTTGGCGAGCAGGGCGTGGGTGTCGAAGAGGGCTTCGTGACGTTTCCGACGATCCCGGGGGGGCTGCTGCTCGTGGTGGGGAAGATGCGGGCGGCGTTTGGCAAGGTGAACGGATTGCACACGCACGTGCTTCCGTGGGCCGACCGCCCGCTGGTCACGAGAAACCTGGTGGGGGGCGAAGACGGAATCAACGATGCAGGCATCTCGGTGGCCCGCATCATCCCGAACCCCTGGTTCTTCTTCGAGGCGACAGGACAGGTATTCCGGGGCGATTCGGCTGACGTCTTCCAGTCCAGCCGACGCGGCGACCTGACGTACCTCGCGCGACTGAGGGCGTACCAGGATCTCGGTGAAGCCACCAATATCGACCTCGGCGCGTCGTTGGCGAGGGGGCACAACAACGCTGGCGTGCTCGATGGCGTGGACATCGGCAGGTTCACGACCCGGCTGTATGGCCTGGACGCGACCCTGCGCTGGAAGCCGCTGCAGCGGTCGATCTACCACTCGTTCATCGCGCGCAGCGAGTTCGTGTGGAGCCGGCGCGATCAGGGCAACGGCCCGCAGTCGGCCTTCGGCTACTATGTGTCGGGCGACTACCAGCTTGGCCGCCGGTGGTTCGCCGGCGCGCGGATCGACCGCTCCGCGCATGCCGACAACGCGGGGCTCATCGACACCGGGCAGGCGCTCGTGCTGACGTACAGGCCGAGCGAATTCAGCGTCGTCCGCGGGATGTACAGGCGGACGCGCTATGCGCAGCAGACCCAGACGTCCAATGAATTCCTCGTGCAGGTCCAGTTCGCGATTGGCGCGCACGGCGCCCATTCATTCTAGACGTCTTGAACGGCCAAAGTCGTTGCGAATGAGTCACGTTCTCTCGACTTTTGTCCGGCCGGTCAAGACGTCTACGCCCCGCGCTTCGCGGGGCCAGCCAACAGCGTTTCTGGTTCTAGCGGGGCGTGCCTTGGGGCCGCCACGCCAGGTTCGGCGGTCTGAGGCACGCCTCGCTAGAACTAGGGTAAAAGGCACATGCACATGACCAGGCACGTCGTGACACTCGTCGTTCTCTCTTCGCTCATGATGCCGGCGCCAATATTCGCGCAGTCGAAGCTCAATGTCCTTGCGACCACCGAGGATCTGGCCTCGCTGGCACGCG
>JANYLG010000064.1 GCA_025363775.1 Acidobacteriota bacterium
ACTGCCGCATCGGGACCACGCGGCCGCGTGGATCAGAATTCCATCCGCAACGACAGCTGGAGGCGGCGGGGGGCCTGCGCGGAGACCGGCTGGCCGAAGAACGGCGAGCTCATGTTGCCGACGTAGGGGCTGTAGTTCACCCGGTTCAGCACGTTGAAGGCGTCCACCCCGACGGTGACCTTCGGCCCGTCCTCGCCGCGGCCCAGTTCGATCTCGTGCGACCACCGCAGATCCAGCCTGGCAGACCCTGGCCCTTCGAGGCTGTTGCGCGGGACGCCCGCCGGGCGCGCCTTCGTCGTGCCGTTGTTGAAGTCGTCGCGGCCGGTTGTCAGGCTGTAGGGGCGGCCCGACCGCAGCGAGAGATTCACACCGAGCGTGAACCACCGCCCGGGTTTCAGGCTCCCCACCACGTCGAACCGGTGACGCTGATCGACGTCGGCCCGCGACCACTCGCCGGTGAGGTCGTAGTTGTTGGCCGGGAAGGACCCGATGCCGGCGGTGTCGTTCCTGGTGTGGCTCAACACGTATTGCACCGATCCGTTGAAGTACCGCGTGAGCTTTCCGCGCAGCGTCAACTGCAGCGCGTGGCTCCACTGGCGGCCGTCCGAGGCGATCTCCCGGATCACGCCGTGCGTGAGGTCGAGCCGCGCCACGTAGGTGGGCGGGGGTGGAGCGTTGATGTCGCGCGATCGGAACAGGTCCACGCCACGGGCGCCGGTGTAGTTGATCGCCAGTGTCGTGGCCTTCGCCAGCTGGCGCTCGACGCCGAGGCCGAACTGGATGCTGTAGGGGAAGCTCAGGCTCGGCGCCAGCTGCACGAGGCTGGTCGGCTGGTCCTCGAGCGTGCCGCCGGAAGCCACCGGATCGGGATAGACCGGGTTCAGGATCACGTACCGGAACAGCCTGCCCTCGCGCGATCGGACGACGTCCGACATCGGGCGAATGCCCGTACGGTCGTAGAAGATCCCGGCGCCGCCCCGCAGGATCGTGCCGGCGCCCGCTCCCGGGGTCCACGCGAACGACGCGCGTGGCGCGACATTGTTCGCATCGCCGAAGAAGTTCTGCCAGTCGTAGCGAAGTCCAACCGCCACCGACAGGTTACGGCGCACCGCCACGTCGTCCTGGAGAAAGACGGCAACCATCTTCTGGGTCAGCGCGAGCGTTCCGTCGCCGCTCTGGGCCGTATAGCGGAACGGCCGGAAGGCGCCGTAGTCGGCCAGGCTCTCGAACGCGAACGTGCCGCCGAAGTTACTCCGATCGTCGTAGCGACGCCGGTTCCAGTCCGGGATGGCGAGTCCGCCCTTGACGGCGTGGCGCCCCTTCGACCATGCGAGGGTGTCGTTCAGCGTGAAGCGCCGCTCTTCCTCGAGTAGATTCGCCTGCGCCCCGCCGCCAGTGAACGCGTCCTGGACGACGATACTGGGCAGCGCGTTCAGACTGGACGTCGTCTGGTGGCTGCCGCCGACGCGCAGCCGGAACTGGTTCACCAGTCGCCCGGTGATCATCGTGCGGTGACTGTAGATCAACTCGAGTTCGCGCTGGGACGAGTTACTCCCCGCCTCGGCGAGCGTCGTGCCGCCCACGCCCTCGTTCTGCGCGCTTTCGTCCTGGTAGTTGGCGCGCAGCGAGATCATGTTGCTCCTGCCCTGCTGGCGATTGATCGTGGCGGACAGTTCGAGGTTGCGCTGCGGCGTCGGCACCGCGCCGCGGACCGGCCCGGACGGGGCCTCGGCGTAGACGATCGCCTGCTGATCGGTTTCCTCGCGGTTGACCGACAGCATGAAGGACATCGTCCGGCCGCCCCGAATCGGCCCGCTCAGGACGCCTTCGAAGATCCGCCGCTGCTCGGGAGGCCTGGTTTCGGCAAACGCGTTCCGGGCATTGAGCCGGGCATCGCGGAACGTGACGTTCACCTCGCCGTGGTACGCCTCGGAGCCCGCTTTCGTGATCACCTCGATGCGGCCCTGCCCCGGGCGGGCGTACTCGGCGGAGTAGGGATCCTGGTTGATCTTGATCTGCTGAATGGCCGACGCAGGCACGCCGACCTTTCGGCCTTCCATACCGTCCACCACGAGCGTCGTGCCGCCGGTGCCGGCCGCGCCGGGATCGAGGAGTGCCGCCACCGCAGCCACGACGTCCCGATCGAAGGCGGGGATGTCCGCAAGCATCTTCCGGTCTACCGTGACGCCGTCGCGGTTCTGTGACGGGTCGAGTGTGAGTGTGGCCGACTGGGTGCCGACCGTGACCTCCTGGTTGAGCCCCGCGATCTCGAGGACGAGCTTCTGCCGGCCCGGCGCCCGCGGTCCGACACGCACGCGCACGGCGGCCGGGTTGAAGCCTTCGAAGTGCGCACGCAGGTCGTAGGCGCCCGCCGGCACGTCGTCGAACCGGAAGAGGCCGGCGTTTGTGGTCTTCGTCACGAGCGGCGCCGCGTCGGGCCCGCCGGTGAGCGTCACCTCGGCGCCGGGGAGCATCCCGCCCGTCTGATCCTGGACGGTCCCGATCACCGGGAAGCGCCGCGCTGGGACCTGCGCCGTTGCCGGGACCGCGACGGCCAGGGCGATGGCGATCACGGCGGCGAGCCGGATGACGATCGACGACGAACAATTCTTTCGAGCGGCGCGACGGCTGGTGCTCATGAAACAACCCCGTTGGGGGGGGCGGCAGGAAGAATGAAACAGACGTTGAAGATCCCGTTGTCGATGCTCGCAGACGCCGAGCCGCCGATCGCTTCCACGGACTGCTGCGCCAGCGTCAGGCCCAGGCCGCAGTGCACGCCGGTCTGTCCGCGTGACGCGTCGCCTCGCCAGAACCGCTTGAAGACCTGGGCGGCGTGCTCATGTCGAAGCCGGCAGCCCGTGTTGGAGAAGGTGACGGTCACTGACCCGTTCGCGACCACGGCTGTGACCTCGACGCGGCCGCCGGGGTCGGTGTACTCGGCAGCGTTGGTCGCCAGCGCCGACAGCGCGAGGAGCAGCAGGCCGCGATCGGCCACACAGGCCGCGCTGGGCGGCACGTCGATGGCCAGCGTCAGGCGCCGACTTCGAATCGTCTCGGCATGCGGTCGCCACGCCTGGTCCATGACCTCCCGTACCGCTACGACCTCCGGTGCGATCGGGGTCTGTCGCCCCTCCATGCGTGCCACCGCGAGCAACTGGTCGGTCAGCGCCTGCGCCTGTTGCACGATCGCCAGGCACTCCGCCAGGGCGTCGCGGTATTCGCCGCCTTCGCGCGGCCTGGCCAGCGCCACCTCCAGCGTGGATCGCAAGCCGGCCAGCGGCGTGCGCAGTTCGTGCGCCGCATCGGCGGTAAACGATCGCTCGCGGCCGAACGCCTCCTCCAGACGCCGCAACAGGTCGTTGAGCCGCTGGACGACCGGCCTCAGTTCGGATGGCAGCCGGGCCGCCGACACCCGCGCGGAGAGGTCGTCCTGTCGGATCGCCGCGATTTCGGCTGCGACCGCGTCGAGGGGCCGCAGGCCCTGGCGGACGATCACCGCAGCCAGGACCAGCGACACCGCGATCGTGCCCATCGTGCCGAGCGAGAGAATCCAGGTGAGGAGGGCCATTTCCGAGTCGAGCGCGGCCGTGTCCCGGGCGACGACCAGGGTCACGCGGGCGGGCGTGGCGAGGCGCGACGACTCGTCATCGGCCTTCGGCACGAAGCGAAGAATCGCCGCCCGACCGTCGCGACCGTCGGGGAGCCGCATGCGTCGGAAGACGATCCCTTCGCGGACGTTCTCCGCGTGCGCGAGATCGGCGCCCTCGAGCGACGATGAGCGGGCCAGCACGTCGCCGCTCTCGCTCCAGACCTGGAAGTAATCGGGGTGGCGGGCGCGACGGAACTCCGGGAACTCGCGCTCGTCGATATCGACCTTGATCCGCTGCCTGTCCTGCTCGACGGCGCTGCTCAGTGCGCGCACGGAGGAAGCCAGGACAACGTTGAACCCGTCGCGAAGCGATCGTTCCATCACCTCGTACACGACCGTCGCGAAGCCGATCTGGAGGACGGCCATCCCCCCGATCACCCACACCAGCAGTCTGACGCGGATCGAGTGCGTCACGACGGATCCCGCAGGGAGTAGCCACTGCCCCGGATCGTGTGGATTAGCGGCGGGCGATCGGCGCTTTCGAGTTTCTTCCGCAGGTAGCCGATGTAGACGTCCACCACGTTCGAGTCGGCGTCGGCCGTGAACTCGTAGACGTGCTCCCAGATGTCGGTGCGCGTCACCACTTCACCCGCCCGCAGGGCCAGGTATTCGAGGACCGCGTATTCCCGGGCCGTCAGCGTCACTTCGTCGCTGCCGCGCCACACCTGCTTCGTCGTCGTGTCGATCCGCAGGTCGCTCACCGCGATGACCGGGTTCTTCGCGCAGTACGCCCGCCGCGCGAGCGCCCGCACCCGCGCCAGCAGGGCCTCCATGGCAAACGGCTTGACGAGGTAGTCGTCGGCGCCGAGATCGAGTCCACGAACGCGGTCCTGCACCGTGTCCCGAGCGGTGAGGATGAGGACATGTGTGACGAGGCCTTCGGCGCGGAGGCGCTGGAGAATCGCAAGGCCGTCCACGCCCGGCAGCATCAGATCGAGCACGACGACGTCGTAGTCGTTGCTGGTCGCGTACCAAAGACCCTCTTCACCGTCGCCAGTCTCGTCAACGGCGAAGCCGGCCTCGCGGAGGCTCTTTGCCACCGCCTTCCGGATAGGTGCGTAATCTTCGACCACCAGCACCCGCATCGACCACCCTTCCGCCAGGGCGCCGGGCCCGGAGCACGCGCCCCGTCCCCCTGCGCCACCGTCCACAGCGAATCCTACCCGCTGTTGGATGAGAGGTCGATGAGAGTGGCCACGGGCTCAGAGGACACGATTCCCTATCCCATCCGTTGGGCCTTGACGAGCCGCTTCAGGAGGTTGTCGCTGTAGATCGGTGATGCCGGGTCGAAGCTGTTCAGCTTGACCAGGCCCGCGCAGTGGATGAAGAGCTTGCCTCCCAGGTAGATCCCGGTGTGGGTGATGCGGGTCACGCCCGCGCGAGGTCCGAAGAACAGCACGTCGCCCTTCTTCAGCAGCGCGAGGTCGTTGTCGGTCGCCACCGCCGTGCCCTCGTCCGACTGCTGGTCGGCGTCACGCTGGAGTTCGGTGCCGTTCAGCCTGAAGACGGTCTTCACGAAGCCTGAACAATCGAACCCCTTTGCCGACGTCCCGCCCCACAGGTACGGCACGCCCATGAAGCGGCGCGCCGTCTGTTCGACGGTGTCCGGCGTGATCGTCCGCGCGGACTTCCACGACGGATAGTCGGCGGCATCCGCACGACTCACAAACCCTTTTCGTCCGTCGGGCAGCTGCACTCCCATCCAGTTGCCAGCGGGCCCGGTTGTGGCCAGGATGTCGCCAACGACCAGGTCGGCCACCGCCGCTCCATCCACCGATGCCTGCTCGCGCACGAGCGTGAACAGCGCCGTCACGATGGCCCGCGGTGCCCGCGCCCACCCGTCCACCTGCTCCCTGGTCATGAAGGCCAGGTGATCCGACTCCATCCAGCCAAGGTACCGGTCGTCGAGTGACTGGACGTAGTACCACCCGCCGTCCTTCTTCAACACCTTCACGACCATCCCCATGATCAGCTGGTTGCCGAGCTCCGACGACTGCGACGGCTTGGTCTTCATCACCGCAACGCTGACGGTGACGACGCCCAGGGGCCTGGCGGCCAGGGCCGGGTCCGGCAGCATCACGATCTTGTCCACGACGTTCGAGTACCCGGCGTCCCGGAGCGCCTTGAGCAGCGCGTCCTTCGCCGCCGGCTGCTCGATGTCTCCGGTCAGCTCGATCCCGTTGTCCTTCGACTCGGCCTTCACGTCGAAGACCGCCACGCGGGTGTCGGGTGCGAACTGGGTTCTCACCCGGGTGATGACGTCAGCCGCCGAGGGAGACTGTCCGGCGCGGCCGACGAGAAGCGGGTTGGCGCCGGCGACGATCAACAGCGCGACCACGAGCGCAATGCGGCGAAGCGGATTGGGATGTTGCATAAGGTCCTTCAGGAAAGAACGGTTCCGTGGGCGAAGGATAGCACCGTGCAGGTGTCTCTGTCGCTCTTCTCGTGCCCGCCCGACCGCTGGCTAAGGGGAGGATCCGCGACAGCCACCTCTCAGGTCCCGGCGGTGTGAGGCGGAGCTTCGGTCGACCACCGGCGGTACAATGCCGATCGTGAACACGATCTCGGTACGCGGCGCGAGCGAGCACAACCTCAAGGCGATTGACGTCGATCTCCCACGCGGCGCGATCACGGTCGTGACCGGCGTGTCGGGGTCCGGCAAGTCGTCGCTGGCGTTCGACACGCTGTACCGGGAGGCGCAGCGCCGCTACTTCGAGACCTTTTCGTCGTACTCCCGCCAGTTCCTCGGGCGGACGGCGCGGCCGGCGGTGCGTTCGATCACCGGGCTGTCGCCCGCGATCGCGGTGGATCAGCGGACGACGTTACGAAGCCCGCGTTCGACCGTCGGCACCCTGACCGGGCTGCACGACGACCTCCGGCTGCTCTTCGCGAGGATCGGTCTCGCGCCCCCGGGTCTTCAGGTCGATCGTCGGCTGTTCTCGTTCAACTCGCCACACGGCGCCTGTCCGGTGTGCCAGGGCCTGGGCGTGGAGGACCGGCTCGACCCAGACCTCCTCGTGGCCGATCCCGCAAAGACGATCCGTCAGGGAGCCCTGGTGATCACGACTCCCACCGGGTACGTGATCTACTCGCAGGTCACGATCGACGTGCTCGACGAGGTCTGCCGAGCCCACGGCTTCAACGTCGATACGCCGTGGCAGGAACTGACGGACGAACAGCGCGGAATCGTGCTGAACGGCTCTGACCGGATTCGCATTCCGTACGGCAAGCACCCTCTCGCGTCCCGCATGCGGTGGAGCGGCATCACGGCCAAGCCCAGGGAAGAAGGGGTCTACAAGGGCATCCTGCCGGTGATGAATCAGATCCTCGAGCGGAGCCGGAACCGGAACATCCTCCGGTTCGCACGAAGCCTGCCGTGCCATGCCTGCGGCGGCACCCGCCTTCGGCCCGAAGCGCTGTCGGTCCGCTTCCGCGACCGCCACATCGGCGAGTTCTCGGCGTACGCGATTGAAACGCTCGCGGGGCTTCTCCAGGAGTTGACATTCACCCCGACCGAGGCGCCGGTTGGCGACCCGATACGTCGCGAGATGCTCGCGCGGATCGACGTGCTCGCCCGGCTTGGCCTCGACCATCTCACGCTCGACCGCGCGTCCGCGACGCTGTCGGGGGGCGAGGCGCAGCGCCTCCGGCTCGCCTCGCAGGTGGCCGCAGAGCTCCGCGGCGTCCTCTACGTCTTCGATGAGCCGTCGATCGGCCTCCACCCGAGCGACCAGGACCGCCTGCTCGACGTGCTGGCCACGCTGCGCGACCGGGGCAACACGGTGCTCGTCGTCGAACACGACGATGAGACGATGCGGAGAGCGGACTGGTTGATCGATATCGGCCCCGGGGCCGGCGAGCACGGCGGCGAGTTGTTGTACAGCGGGCCGGTGGCCGGCCTGGCAGCGGCGCCGGACCACCGCAGCCGGACGCGCGCGTTCCTCATCGGGGAGGAGCACGTGCCCATCCCGTCGTCGCGGCGCGCGGGATCGGGCGGCTTGTGGCTGGCCGATGCGACTCGTCACAACCTCGACCACGTGAACGTGGAGTTCCTCCTCGGGGCCCTCAACGTCATCACCGGAGTCTCGGGGGCGGGGAAGTCGAGCCTGGTCGAAGAACTCGTGGCACGCGTTGGCCAGGGTCGGTTGGGCGAGGGCCGAATCGACAAGGTCATCGAGGTGGACCAGTCGCCGATCGGCCGCACGCCGAGGTCGAACCCCGCGACATACACGGGGCTGTCGGATGTCGTGCGGGACCTGTTCGCGGCCGTCCCGGAGTCGGTCGAGCGAGGGTTCGGGAAGGGCCGGTTCTCGTTCAACGTCGTCGGCGGGCGCTGCGAGACGTGCCAGGGCGCGGGCGTGCAGCAGATCGGGATGCACTTCCTCGGTCAGGTGGATGTCGTGTGCGAGACCTGCGGCGGCAGGCGTTTCAACGACGACACGCTGCAGATCTCGTATCGCGGCCGGTCGATCTACGACCTGCTGGAGACGACGCTCGAAGAAGCGGCCTCGCTGCTCGCGGACCAGCCTCGCGCCGCACGCATCCTCGGCGTGCTCTGTGAACTCGGCCTGGGCTACCTGCGACTGGGGCAGCCGTCCACCACGCTCTCTGGCGGCGAGGCGCAGCGCGTGAAACTGGCAGCGGAGTTGAGCCGCCCGGGCCGCGGTCACACGCTGTATGTTCTCGACGAGCCCACGACCGGGCTTCACCGGGCCGACGTCGGCGTGCTCCTCGACGCGATTACCCGCCTGGTGACGCAAGCGCACACCGTCATCGCGATCGAGCACGACCTGGATGTCATCAGGAGCGCGGACCGCGTGATCGACCTCGGGCCCGGCAGCGGCCGGCGCGGCGGCCGGCTCGTCGTGGCTGGCACACCGGAGGAGGTCGCACAATGCGAGACGTCTGCAACGGGTGCGGCCCTGCGGCGTGCGACGGGTACTCCGTCTCTTCCGACTGGCACTCCGTCCCCTCCGACTGATACTCCGTGTCTTCCGACTGGTACTCCGTCCCCTCCGACTGCCCCGATCAGGTTCACCGGCGTGCGCACGCACAACCTCGAGCACGTGGACGTCGAGATTCCCACCAATCGCCTGACCGTCGTGACAGGCGTGTCGGGGAGCGGGAAATCGTCACTCGCCTTCGACACGCTCTTCGCGGAAGGCCGCAACCGCTTCACCGAGAGCTTCTCGGCCTACGCACGGCGTTTCCTGGAGAAGACCGGCGATGCCGAGTTCGATCACGTGTCCGGCCTCACGCCCGCCGTTGCCATCAGGCAGCGAACCTCTTCGCGCAACCCGCGTTCCACCATGGGGACGATGACGGAGATTGCCGACTACTACCGGCTGATGTTCGCGCGGGTGGGCACGGGCGGGCCGGCCAGCGGATCGCCGATGACCTCCACGCTGTTCTCGCCAAACGCCGAACAGGGCGCGTGCCCGGCCTGCAAGGGACTCGGAACCATGAGCGAGTGCGATCCCGGGAAACTGATCACGCATCCTCACCGCCCGCTGCTCGATGGCGCGATGGACGGCCACAAGACCGGCCGCTTCTACGGCGAGCGCGACGGGCAGTACGTGGCCACTCTCCGCGCGGCGGGCCTTGCGACGGGCATCGACTTCGGCGTGGCATGGCAGGACCTGGACGACCCGGCGCGCGACGTCGCGCTGCGGGGGACGGGCGACCTCGAGCTGGACGTCGAATGGCACTACCGCCGCGGGTCGCGGGCGGGCGTGCATAGCTTCCGCACGAAGTGGACCGGGCTCATCGCGTGCGTCGGACAGGAGTACGAGCGCAAGCACGCGGACCGGCGGGGCGCCGCGCTCAAGCCCCTGCTGCACACCATTCCGTGCCCGGCGTGCGGCGGCGCGCGCCTCAGGCCCGAGGCGCTGGCCGTTCGCGTGGCCGGGAAGAACATTGCGGAACTGCTCGCGCTGACCGTCGTGGAGAGCCTCACGTTCTTCGCCGCGCTCGACGCGCGCGTCAACGATCATTGGCGAGCCGAGGTGACGGCCGACCTCCGGCGAGGTGTCGTCGATCGGCTGACCAGCTTGCGCGACGCCGGCCTCGGCTACCTGACGCTCGACCGACCGGCCGCCACGTTGTCTGCCGGAGAGGCTCAGCGCGTCCGGCTCGCGACCGAGATCGGCACCGGCCTGACCGGGATTACCTACGTCCTTGACGAGCCGACCGCGGGCCTGCACGCGCGGGATACCAGCCGATTGCTCGGTCTCCTTCGCGGGTTGCGCGACGCCGGCAACACCGTGGTCGTGGTCGAGCACGACGACGAGGTGATCAGGGCGGCCGACCACGTCATCGATCTCGGGCCTGGCGCGGGGGAAGAGGGTGGACGCATCGTGGCCGTCGGCCCGCCTTCCGCGATCGCCGAGTGTGCCGAGTCGGTGACGGGCCGCTACCTCAGTGCTTCGACTCGCCACGACGGACACGATCGGCGGGCGCCGAGGACCCTGAGGCCCGGGGTCAGCATCCACAATGCGCGCCTTCACAACCTGCGCGGCTCGAGCGTGGAGATCCCTGCCGGCGGTCTCATCGCGGTCACCGGCGTGTCGGGCAGCGGCAAGTCCACGCTGGTCTTCGACGTGCTTGCGCCGGCGCTGCGCACGTGGAAGGCACAGCGCTCAGCACGAGATGCGTTCCGCTCGCCTGGGGCGGCCTGGCAGGACGACCTGGCCCGCCGCGACGACGGTCCTCGCACGCTGGTGCACGAGCAGTTTGCGCGCGTGGTGACCGCGGATCGCGACCCGATGGCGTCGTCCTCGTCCAGCTCGACGGCGACACTCGTCGGCGTCTTCGACGCGATTCGCGACCAGTTTGCCGCGAGCGACGACGCCCGGCGGGCTGGGCTCGTCAGGCGCGACTTCTCTACCAATGTGAAGGGCGGGCGATGCGAGGCGTGCGAGGGCGTTGGGCGGCTGCGGGTCAGCATGGACTTCCTGCCCGATGTCTGGGTGCCGTGCGACGAGTGTCACGGCCGGCGCTACCAGCCGCGCGTGCTGGCCTGTTGCTCCGACGGGCGATCGATCGCAGACGTGCTCGACATGACCGTGCGCGAGGCGCGCACGGCCTTTCACAGCCTTCCACCGGTCGCCCGATCCCTCGGCGTGCTGGCCGACCTCGGCCTGGGCTACCTGCGCCTGGGCCAGGGCGGCGATACCTTGTCTGGCGGCGAGCGCCAGCGGTTGCTGCTCGCCACAGAATTGATCCGCGAGGCCGGCCGTCCCACGCTGTTCCTGTTCGACGAGCCAACGATCGGCCTCCACTTCGACGATGTTGCGAAGTTGCTCCAGGTGTTCGAGCGGCTGGTCGATGGCGGCCACACGGTGGTGGTGGCCGAGCACAATCTGGACGTGATTTGCGCGGCCGACTGGGTGATCGACCTGGGACCGGAAGGCGGAGACGGGGGTGGGGAGGTCGTGGCGGTCGGCACACCCGAACAGGTGGCGAAGACCGGCTCGTGGACCGGAAGAGCCCTGGCCGGGGCCCTCGAGCGTTTCGGGGAACCTGGGGGAAAAAACAGGCGCCAGCCGCCAAGTTGTTGAAATGCTTGAACCGGATAGGCCAGTTCTGCGAAGATGACTGGCGAACCGGTCCGCTCCGCGGGAGGGTCCCGCGTCCCTTGGGGACGCGTCTGCGCCGTGCGTGCGGCGCGAGCACGCCACAGCCGCTTCAACGCGAGAGGAACTTTTGGCAGTCCGTTTGTTTATTGGCAACCTTCCCTACGACACAACCGATGCGGAACTCCGCGCCCACCTGGGCGTGATTTCTCCGCCCTCCGAGGTCGTGTTGCCGCTCGACCGGGAAACGGGAAGGCCCAGGGGGTTTGCGTTCATTGAGTTCACCGAGCGGTCGGTCGCCGAAGAGGTGATTCACCGCTTCAACGCGCAGCCCTTCAAAGGTCGAAACCTGGCCGTCAGCGAGGCCAGGGCGCGAGAAGATCGTCCAGCCGGGTTCAGATCCCCGGCGCCGTTCCGCCCCGCGGGGGCGATGTCGGATGGCTCGGCACCGGCGTCCGGAGAGCGGCCCGCCCGCAGCTTCGGTCCCCCGGCGCCGCGACGGCAGAAGGGACCGGCCCGTCGGCCGACGAAAGCGGAGACGCGCCCGCGAGGGCCCATCCGGGAACGCAACACCGGCCGCGTCTTCGATGTCGACGATGGCGAGGCCGAAACCCAGGAGGTCGAGGATGTCGCCGCCAGCACGGGCGGTGCCGAGGAGGACGAGCAGGAATAGCACGTCCTTCCCCGGTCTTCATCAGGTCCGAGTGCACGCGAGACGGCCGCATCGCGCCCGACGGGCGGCCGGTTCGCGACGGCGTGCGCGCCAGGATCCCTCAACGGCTGCCCCTTCCCCCTCGAGCGCGGAAGGAGCACGAAGAATGCCGGCGCGTCCAGCGCCGGACTGCCCCGCGCTATGGAATCGCGCCAGCCTGGCGCGGCGCGATCCGGGACGGTCCGCCCCTGGAGCAGCGAAACCGGCGAGGAACGCTTGTGATGGAAGAACGTTTGAAGATTGCGGTGTTCGTGGACTTCGACAACATCGAGATCGGAGTCAAAACGACACTGAACGTGGCCTTCGATATCGGCACCATCCTCGAGGCGATCAAGGAACGTGGCGAGGTGGTCACGAAGATCGCGTACGGCGACTGGACCCGCGCCGGTGACTACAGCCGGCTGCTGACCCAGCACGCGATCAAGATGGTCCAGCGCAACCTGACGCCGGGCGGCGACAAGAACGGCGCCGACATCAACCTGGCGCTCGACGCGCTCGAGATGGCGCTGACCCACGACCACATCAATGCCTACGTGATCGTGGGCGGCGACAGCGATTTCCTGAGCCTCGTCGAGAAGCTCAAGCAGTATGACAAGACGGTCATCGTGGTGGGCGGACGCGCGTTCACGAGCGTCATCCTGCAGCGCAACTGCCACGAGTTCATCGCGTACGAGAACCTGGTGAATCTCGGCCAGGGCGCCCGGCGCCAGCCCGAGCGCGGGCGTTCGTCGGGCACGCAGGCGGTCAGCGGCGCATTCCCGCTCGTCAGGCGCGCCCTGAAGGTGCTCTCCGATCGCGAGGTCACCCCGCAGCTCGGCCTTCTCAAGAGCACGCTGCTGCAGCTCGATTCCACGTTCTCCGAGAAGAACTACGGCACCGGCTCGTTCCGCGACTTCGCGGAGAAACTCGCCCAGGCCGGCCTCATCCGCCTCAACCAGGCTGGCCGGAACCTGCTGGTGGAAGTCAGGGATGCGGAGCCTGGCGCGCCGGAAGAGACGGCTGAACCCGCGGCTGCGCCAGCCGATCGTTCCCACCAGGAACGCCACCACCACGAACACGGGCACGGCCACCGGGCGCCCTCACCCGTTCCCCCTGCCGATCGCGAAGTCGTTCCCGAGGATCGTCCGTCGGCCGAGACGCAGCCGGCGACGATGCCCGTCGTGCAGGCGCCGGCGCCGCTGCCTGCGCCGGGAGAGGCGCTTGCCGGGCAGCAGGCCGAAGCGCTGGCCATTCTGCGCCGCGTCATCGAGGACGCGCCCAATCCCCTTCGTTGGCCGATGTACGTGCGGAACGTGAAGCAGCTGTTGAGGGCGGCCGACTCCGCCTTCGACGAACGGCGCTATGGTTTCGGCGGCATCCTCGACCTGCTGCGCGCGGCGCAGCGTGACGCCCTGCTGCGCCTCGAGCGCGACCGCCAAGGCGTGTTGCGGGTCTTCCCGGGCAACGCGCTGCAGCGGCTCTCGTCCGCGCCGCCAGTGCAGGAGGCGACAATCGAGGAACGCCCGGTCACCTCCGCTGCCGACGTGAGGGTCGATGGCACGGTCCCGGGGTCGAAAGAGCCGCAGACGGCTGGGTGGGGCCAGGCGGTTCCATTCACGGAATCCGCGGCGCAGCCGATTATCGACGCGGAGACGATCGAGCCCGTGGACGTGGACGCCGGGCCGAAGAAACAGTCTGCCGCGACCGCGGCCAGGCCGAATCGTCGCCGCGCGCCCGGTGCGCACAAGACGACCGTTGCGCAGAAGACGACGACCGGCGCGCGCAAGACGGCTGGCGCCCGTAATCCCAGGGCCACGACGGCCACCAGGACCAGGGCAAAGAAGAAAGAGTGAGCGAGGCCGGAGCGTTCACGATCACGGCGGCCACCGGCGACGACCGCGATTGGGCGGCGGGCCTGATGGCCGAATCCGATCCATGGGTCACCCTGAGGCGCGGTATCGACCAATGCCGCGCCGCCTGCCAGCGCCCTGAGTTCGTCGTCTTCGTCGCCCGGGACGGCTCGGAGCGCTGTGGCTTCTCCGTCGTGAACCCGCGTGGCGTCGCCGGGTCTCCCTATCTCGCGTCGATTGCCGTCGCCCCGGGCTGGCGCAGCCGGGGCGTCGGTGCCGCCCTGCTCGACCACTGTGAGCGGCACGCCGCGCTCACCTCGCGTCATTTCTTCCTCTGCGTGTCGTCGTTCAACGCGCGCGCTCACGGCTTCTACCTGCGCCAGGGTTACCGGCAGGTGGGCGAGTTCGACGACTACATCATCGACGGCGCGTCCGAGGTCCTGATGTACAAGCGCGTGCGTCCCGCGGCCACGGTCCCACCACATTCCGGGGCCTGAACCCAAGACTGTGCGCGGGCGCTCACCGGTCCGCTCTCGGCGGCTCGAGGCGAGGCTTCGCTGGCCCCCCTGGGGTATTCCAGAGGACCCATCATGGACGCCCACGCGCAGATCGCATATCCTATATGCATCAAGTGCGATCACGATGCATACGCGAGGGAGGGGCGATGAGAACGACTCTGGACTTGCCCGAGGCGCTGCTGCGAGACGCGATGAAGGCGTCACACCAGAAGACGAAGACAGCGGCGATCATCACGGCTCTGCAGGATCTCGTGCGCACAAGCCGCTTGCGGGAGTTGAGACGATTCAGGGGCCGGGTGGACTTGGACCTGGACCTGAATTCCTTGCGGAAGCGCGTATGAAGGTCCTCGTCGATACGTCGGTCTGGGTCGCGTATCTTCGAGGTGCAGACGAGGGGCTGGCCGTGGACTGGTTGATTGAAGAGGGCCTCCTCGTCACCAACGACCTGATCCTTGCGGAGTTGACGCCGCCGCTGTTGGTTCGGGGGAAGCGAACCCTCGTCGGGCTGCTTCGCGAGATGGAGCGTCTCCCGCTCGCGCTCGACTGGGACGGAATCGTCCGGATGCAGGTGACGTGCCTCCGGAACGGCATCAACAAGGTTGGCATTCCTGACCTGATCATTGCCCAGCATGCCATCCAGAACGAACTCGCGCTCTTCTCGCTGGACAAGCACTTCGCATTGCTGGGCAGGCACTTCCCCTTGCACCTTCATTGATCGACACACCGCCGAACGAAACCCGACTCCTTCGGCACTGCGATCATTGCCCTGGTCGATCCTGCGGAGGTGGGTA
>JANYLG010000162.1 GCA_025363775.1 Acidobacteriota bacterium
GTCATCGACGCGCGTCTCGAAAGTCATAAGGTCCACCGTGACGTCGGCAACGTACACGGCCCACGCGAACGCGCCGTACGCGTCGCCGCGATAGTGCTTATCGTCCCAAAAGATGCCGGGAGGAGCCTCGTACTCGCTGAAACAGCGCAGAGGGCCGAACTTCGCGATGTATTCTCCGCAGGCGCGGCGGAATACACCTTCGTCGTAATCGCTGCCGAGCAGCCCGGCGGCAGTCATCGTATGCTTCAACCCCAGCGCAGCGGACTCCACCAGCTTGCCGACAATCATGCACGTGCGTGAGGCAACCGTCGGCCCGCTGTTGGGGACGTGCGCCGTATCGGGCTGGAGCGTGTGCACCGCATCGAAGCCGATACCGAGCGCGTCGGCGACGATCTGGCTGAGGATCGTATTCGTGCCCTGGCCGATCTCCGTGTTAGCCACCAGGATGCGGACATCGCCCGCGGTAGTGGCCTCCACGCCCGCCACCGATTTCAGATACGCTTCGCCGGAACCAGTGAATCCGGCGCCGTGGAAAAACGAAGCGAAGCCGATGCCCTTACGCGTGGGACCGCCGCGGGCGTTCTCTTTTGCATAGCGCTCCCGCTTGGCCCGATAGCCCGTGAGCGCGAAAGCGCGATCGAGCAGCGCTTGCATATCCACGTGGTCGCCCGCGATCTGGCCGGTGGCCGTGGTGTCACCGTCATGGAGGAAGTTGCGCCTGCGCAGATCTTCGGGAGTCAACCCGGCGGCAGCCGCTACGACGTCCATGTGGCGTTCGAGGGCGAAGATACTCTGCGGTGCGCCGAAGCCTCGAAAGGCTCCATGCGGCGGGTAGCTGGTGGCGACGGCCCGGCTGCGCACGCGGACATTGGCGCACGAGTACGGACCCGCGGCGTGGATGGTGCCGCGCGAGAGCACGACGGGGGATAGCGTCATGTAGGCGCCGCCGTCGATGGTGAAATCGATATCCATGGCGAGCAGCTTGCCGTCGCGCGAGACGGCCGTCCGATGCCGCGTGCGCGAAGGATGGCGCTTGGTCGTGGCCGCCATGTCCTCGGCCCGGTCGTAGATCATCTTCACCGGGCGACAAGACTTCATCGCCAGCAGGCAGGCGTGCGCGGCGATGATCGACGGGTACTCCTCCTTGCCGCCGAAACCACCGCCCGTCTCGGCCTGGACCACCCGGGTCTTCTCGGCGGGCAGACCCAGCACGACACGCAGTGCCTTCTGCACGTAGTAGGGGCACTGCAGCGATCCGTATACCGTGACCCCGCCATCTTCCGGCACGGCAATGACGCCGTTGGTCTCGATGTAGACATGCTCCTGGTGCCCGACCCGATACTCGCCCTCGACGATCTCATCCGCCCGCGCGAACCCGGCATCGATGCTGCCCTTGTTGATGCCGATTGTCTTGAAGACCTTCGGCGACTCCAGGGGATCGAAGACCGGCTCGGACGCCTCGTACTCGACGTCCACCTCCGCCGTCAGCAGTCGCTCCCGATCCTCGTGCGCGATCAGCACGATCGGCTCGGCGAAGTGCCGGACGACGCGCTCGGCCAGGCACGGCTGATCGTCGGCAATCAGCGCCACGATGTTGCGGCCAGGGACGTCACGATGATCGACGATGGTGAACCCGGTTGTGTCGAAGAGGAGGTTGACCGACCGGATTCGGCCACAGGGGATCGTCGAGCGGATGGTCCGGCCGTGGATCATGCCGGGGAAGACGAGGTCGTCGATGTACTGTGCCGCCCCCGTGACCTTCTCGGTACCGTCACGGCGTGGCAGGCTGCGACCAACTACAGGCATAACACTCCGGGAGTGATTTCCCATCTCATCCTCCGGGAAATCACTCCCGGAGTGTAGTTCCGCGGCTTCTGGCTCACGCCCGGAGCGAGGTGACTTACGAGGACCGGGGTCTGAAGGGGGCACGTTTCAGGAAACGGCCACGGCCCGGTGCCCCGACGAATCGACCGCGGTCGACAATGATGTCGCCCCGCGCGACAACGGTTTCGACCGCCCCGCCGAGCGTGCGGCCTTCGTAGGGATTGTAGTCCACCCGCATGTGATGTGTGGCAGCCGAGATCGTCGTCGTGCCCGAGGGGTCGAAGACGACGAGGTCGGCATCCGAGCCCACGGCTATCGCGCCCTTTTGCGGATACAACCCGAAGATGCGCGCCGGGGCCGCCGCCGTGATCTCCACGAACCGTTCAACCGGGATCCGGCCGCCGCGAACGCCTTCGTCGTACAGCAGGCTCAAGCGCGGTTCGATACCCGGCGCCCCGTTGGGAATCCGCGAAAAATCATCGCGACCGCGGGCCTTCTGCCCGAGCAGGAACGGGCAGTGATCGGTGGCGACCACCTGGAGATCGCCTTCCGCCAGGCCCCGCCAGAGCGCGTCGGGAGTCTCGCGGGAACGCAGCGGCGGGCTCATCACGAACTTCGCACCGTCGAACTGGTCGCCCTCGTAGGCCTCGTCGGACAGGAGCAGGTACTGCGGGCACGTTTCCGCGAGGACGCGAACTCCGCGCCTGCGGGCCGCCGACACCTCCCCGAGCGCCTCGGCACTCGACAGGTGGACGATGTAGAGCGGAGCGCCGGCGAGTTCGGCAAAGGCGATGCCCCGGTGAACCGCCTCGGCTTCCACGAGAGGCGGACGCGTCAGGGCGTGAAACCTCGGTGCGGTGTGACCCGCCGCGAGCGCCTCGCGCACCAGGACGTCGATGACGTCCCCGTTCTCCGCGTGGAGGCAGACGAGGCCGCCATTGGCCGCCGTGCGGCGCAGGACGCGGAAGATCTCGCCATCGTTCAGCATCAGGCGGCCTGGATACGCCATGAAGAGCTTGAAGGACGGGACGCCTTCCGACACCATCGCGTCCATCTCCGCTTCCACGTCTGGCCGCAGGTCCGAGATGCACATGTGGAAGCCGAAGTCCACGACCGCGCGACCCTCCGCCAGGGCCATCCAGGTGTCGAGCGCCCCGCGCAGCGAGCCTCCCTTCGTCTGCGTCGCGTAGTCGATCACCGTCGTCGTGCCCCCGCAGGCCGCCGCGATGGTCCCGCTCTCGAAATCGTCGGCCGTGCGGATGTCGCCGAGCGGCATGTCGAGGTGCGTATGCACGTCGACCCCTCCCGGCAGGACCACCCGGTTGGTGGCGTCGATGACCCGGTCCGCCTCAGCCGGGAGACTCGTGCCGATCGCCGCGATGCGTTCACCGTCGATCAGCACGTCGGCCCGACGAGGGCCGTCGGCATTGACCACGGTTCCGTGGCGAATGAGAGTGCGCATGGATGAGAGGATTATACTGACGCTAGCGGTCCACGGACCCAGGGATTTCGCGAAGCTCCGCCACGAACCGCCAAAATCCCACGCGGCGGCACCGGCCAGTGGGACTCGGCGCACCAGGCCGTCAGGCGGCTGCGCCCAGAACGGTCTCCCGGGCGGCATGTCGGGTCTTGCTTCGTCTGTCGCGATCACGGTGCTGGACGGTGTGCAGGGAGGCAGGGAATCAGGCGCATGGCTGTTGAGTTCAGGCTGAACGGGAAGAGTGTGCGGGTCGAGCCGCGGGCAGACGAGTCGCTGCTCGACACGCTTCGCGAACGGTGCGGTATCCGATCGCTCAAGGACGGGTGCTCCCCGCAGGGGCAGTGTGGGTGCTGCCTGGCGCTCATCGACGGTCACGCGAAGGTGACGTGCGCGATGACCGCCGCCTCGGCGGCGGGTCGTGACGTGCTGACGCTCGAGGGGCTCGCGGCGTCGGACCGGCACCTGTTCTCGCGGGCGTTCGCGCTGGCGGCCGGCGTGCAGTGCGGCTTCTGCATCCCCGGGATCGCGCTGCGGTCGAAGTACGTCCTCGACCGCAATCCGAACCCCACTCGCGACGAGATCGCGCGCGCAATCGACGTCCACCTGTGCCGGTGCACCGGGTACAAGAAGATCGTGGACGCGATCGAGTGGATGGCCCGAGGCCGACGCGGCGAGGAGATCCCGGAACCGCTGAGCGACGGCGGCGTGGGCGCGAGGCTGGCGCGGTACGACGCGATTCGCGCCGCGCTGGGCGAACGGCCGTATGTGGGCGATCTCGACCGGCCCGGCCTGCTGCACGGCGCCGTCGTCTTGTCGCCGCACGCCCGTGCGCGGGTGCGGCGCATCGATACGTTGCGCGCCCTGGCGCATCCCGGCGTTGTGGCCGTGGTGACGGCGGCCGACGTGCCGGGCGAGCGCTGGTACGGGCTCATCGAACAGGACTGGCCCGGTTTCGTCGCGGTGGGCGAAGAAGTGCGGTGCGTGGGCGACGTGGTCGCCGCCGTGGCGGCCTGCGATCGTTACACGGCGCGCGCCGCGGCGGCTCTGGTTGACGTGGAGTACGAGGTGCTGCCGGCGGTTCTCGATCCCGTGAGCGCCCTGGCGCCCGGGGCTCCACGCGTGAATCCCAGGCACGAGAACCTGCTCTCCCACTCCTCGATTCGTCGTGGTGACGCCGACTCCGCCCTCGCCTCGAGCGCGCACGTCGTCCACGGCATGTGGCAGACGCAGCGGATCGAGCACCTCTTCCTCGAGCCGGAGAGTGCGCTGGCCGAACCGCGTCCCGATGGTCGGTTGCACCTCTGGTCGCAGGGCCAGGGGATCTTCGACGACCGCCGCCAGGTGGCCGCGTTTCTCGGAGTGCCCGAGGACAACGTGTTCGTCGAGTTGGTGCCGAACGGCGGCGCCTTTGGCGGCAAGGAGGACATGTCGATCCAGGCCCAGACGGCGCTGCTGGCCCGCGTGACCGGCCGGCCCGTGAAGCTCACGCTCAGTCGCGAGGAGTCGATCCGCCTGCACCCCAAGCGCCACCCTATTCGCATGGAGTACTCTGTCGGGTGCGATGCCGAGGGGCGGCTGACCGCCGTGAAGGCGCGCATGCTGGGCGATTCTGGCGCGTACGCATCGGTGGGCGCCAAGGTGCTGGAACGCGCGGCGGGACACGCGTGCGGGCCGTACCGTGTCGGGAACATCGACATCGAGTCGACCGCGGCGTACACGAACAATCCTCCCTGCGGCGCGATGCGCGGGTTCGGCGTCAACCAGGTTCACTTCGCGATCGAAGGATGCATGGACCTGCTGGCGAAGAAGGCCGGCATCGATCCGTGGGAGATTCGCTGGCGCAATGCCGTCGAGGTCGGAGACGTGTTCTCCACGGGCCAGGTGCTCGAGAAGTCGGTCGGCATCAAGAAGACGCTGGCGGCCGTGAAGCCGTACTACGAGCGCGCCAGGGCCGAGGGGCGCGCGGTCGGGATTGCCTGCGGGCTGAAGAACAGCGGCATCGGCAATGGCGCGAAGGAATGGGGCAAGGCGAGGCTGGTCGTCGAGGCCGACGGTACGGTCTCGGTCTACAACGGCTACACCGAGATGGGGCAGGGCCTGCTGACGGTGCTGGTGCAGTTTGCCGCCGAGGTCACCGGCCTGCCGGCCGGGTGCTTCCGCCCGAAAGTCGATTCGACCTATCAGCTCGCGTGCGGCCAGACGACCGGGTCCCGCGCCACGCTGCTCGGCGGACGGGCGGTGATGAGTGCGGCCGCGAAACTCAGGACCGACCTGGACGCAGGGTTGCACCCGCCCGATCTGGTCGGACGGGTGTACGCCGGCGACGTGCTGGTGGACGATACGACGCCGCTCGGCGCTGACGTGATGAAGGTGAAGACGCACACCTCGTTCGGCTACGCCACGCAGGTCTGCATCCTCGACGACCAGGGCCGCGTCGCGAGGATTGTCGCCGCGCACGATGTCGGGCGCGCCGTAAACCCCGCGCTCTGCGAGGGACAGATCGAGGGCTCGATTCACATGGGCCTCGGCTACGCGCTGACCGAGGAACTCTCGTGCGTCGACGGCATGCCAGTGACGTTCAAGCTGCGCGAGATCGGCGTCCTGCGCGCGCGGGACATGCCGGAGATCGACGTGATCCTGGTGGAGGATCCGGAGCCAGAAGGGCCGTTCGGCGCCAAGGGGGTCGGCGAGATCGGCCTGGTGCCGACCGCCGCGGCCGTCGCCGGCGCGCTCGAGGCGTTCGACGGCATCCGCCGCTACACGCTGCCGATGAGAGACTCGCCCGCGGCGAGGGCGATGAGTGTCGGAAGAAGGAAGGAGCGGGCAGCTGCCAGCTGACAGCTGCCAGCTATGTGACCATGTTCGTCAACGCTCACACTCACCTCTACAGCGGGCTCGCGCCACTGGGCATGCCGCCTCCCGCGGAGCCGCCGCAGACCTTCTTGCAGAATCTCGAGCGGATCTGGTGGCGGCTCGATCGGGCACTCGACGGCCCGTCACTGCGGGCCGGGGCCCGGTACTACCTGGCGCACGCCAGGCAGACTGGCACGGCGGCTCTCATCGACCATCACGAGTCGCCGAACTTCATCGAGGGCTCGCTCGACGTGCTGGCCGAGGCGTGCCTGGAGGCCGGCATCGCCGCCGTGCTCTGCTACGGCTCCACGGAACGCAACGGTGGGGGCGAGGAAGCGCGGCGCGGGCTCCATGAGTGTCGACGCTTCATCCTCGAGAACCGTCGCCGGGGCATCGTGGGCCTGGTTGGCCTCCACGCGTCGTTCACCGTGTCGGACGAGACGATTCGTACGGCAGGCGCGATGTGCCGCGAGCTGAACACCGTGCTGCACATCCATCTTGCCGAGGACACGGCGGACGTGGATGACGCGCGACGCCGCGGGTACCCCGGGCCGCTGCAGCGGTTGATGGCTCTCGATGCGTTGCCGGCCGGCTCCATCCTGGTGCACGGCGTGCACCTCTCGGCCGATGACGTCGCGCAGGCGTCCGACGCAGGTTGCTGGTTCGTGCAGAATCCGCGCTCGAACCGCAAGAACCGCGTGGGCTATCCCTCCGCGCTTCGTGCCGGGGCGCGCGTGGCACTCGGCACCGACGGCTTTCCGTCCGACATGTGCGACGAGGCCGTCGCCCTCGAAGAGACGACGACAGCAGCCGGAGGGCGCTTCGAGGACGTGGCCAGCCGCGTCGACGCAGGTTGGCGCCTGATCGAAGAACGCCTCGGCCTGACGCAAGATGAGGCAGAGCGTCTGAGCGCCACACACGGCCCCCCTGAGTCCACTGAGTTCGAGGCCATCGAGGCCGAGGCCCGTGAACAGGCATCACGACTGTGGGCCAGATGGTAGGGGAGTACCTATGAAACGACTGGGCATTGAGACGGACATCGTGGACCGCGGGGTCTACGAGAATTCTGTGGCGCGGTTTCGGGAGGCCGGAATCCTGCTGCCGACCTTCACGCAGTTGGCCGACCCGACGAAGATACCGGCCCGCATTCACGAGGCGCTCGCCACCATCGACCCGGACGCGCCGCACCCTCTGAACCTGTTTCGCGTGCACTGGTACAACGGCAGCGACCGTCGTCACCTGGCGCCCACGCCCGATCATCTCGTCCTGCCGTCGGCGCTCACCGGCGTCCGGGCGCAGATTGTCGTCGCGCTCGGCAACCGTTTCCCGATGATCCATGCGCACAAAGTGCTGGCGGCCTACGGCTGTCTGGCGCCGCGCGTGATTACCGGCCAGTTCGATCCCACCGCACACAAGGCGATCTGGCCGTCCACCGGGAACTACTGCCGCGGCGGCGTCGCCATTTCCCGGATCATGAACTGTCAAAGCGTGGCGATCCTGCCGGAAGGCATGAGCGAGGAGCGGTTCCGCTGGCTGGAGGCGTGGGTGAGCGACCCAGCCGACATCATCCGGACGCCGGGGTCGGAGAGCAACGTCAAGGAGATCTACGACGCGTGCGCGGTGCTCGAGCGCGACCCGCGGAACATCATCTTCAACCAGTTCTGCGAGTTCGGGAACTACCTGGCGCACTACTCCTGCACGGGCCGCGCCCTCGAGCGGATCGTCGAGACGCTCGACCCGGCCGGAAAGGGCAAGGTGCAGGCCTACGTCGCGGCAACCGGGTCCGGCGGCACGCTCGCGGCTGGCGACTACCTGAAGGAGCGGTTCGGCGCGCGCATCGTCGCGGTCGAGGCGCTGGAGTGCCCGACGTTGCTCTACAACGGCTTCGGGGAACACAACATCCAGGGAATCGGCGACAAGCACGTGCCGCTCATCCACAATGTGATGAACACCGACATCGCGCTGGCCGTCTCGGACGCGGCCACCGACAGCCTGGGACTGCTGTTCAACACACCGGTCGGACGCGAGTACCTCGTGGCGCGTCGCGGCGTGTCGCCGGCGCTTGTGACGGCGCTCGACGCGCTCGGCCTCTCGAGCATCTGCAACGTGCTGGCCGCCATCAAGACGGCGAAGTACTACGGCCTCGGCCCCGACGACTTCGTCCTGACCGTGGCAACCGACGGCGCGGAGATGTATGGTTCCGAGCGCCAGAAGGCGCTGGCCAAGTACTTCGCGAGGGGGTTCGACGCGGTGAGTGCCGGCGAGGTGTTCGGTCAGCACATGCTTGGCGCCGGGACGGATCACCTGCTGGAGTTGTCAGCCGTTGACCGATCGCGGATCTTCAACCTGGGCTACTACACCTGGGTTGAACAGCAGGGCGTCACCGTGACTGAGTTCACGGCGCGCCGACAGGCGTCGTTCTGGACCGGCCTGCACAGCATCCTGCCGGCGTGGGACGCGATGATCGACGAGTTCAACGCGCGCACGGGCCTGACATGCTGACCTACGTCTGCGTCGGCTGCGGCGCCACGGTGCCGGTTGGCGAATCCGCCGCTCAACCATTCCGGTGCCCGGGCGCGCGGGCCGGCGACGATGTCGACCACGTCCTGTGGCGTGAAGACGAGCCGCCGGGCCCGTTTCCGCAGAACGAGGACGCGAACCCGTTCATCCGGTACCGGGCTCTTCTCGCGGCGCACGCCCTGGCGCTCGGCGTCGGGGCGAGCGACGCGATCTTCGTTCAGCTCGTTCGCGAGCTGGACGATGAGGTGGCGCGCGTGGACGGGCATGGCTTCATGGAAACCCCGTTCGAGCCTTCGCCCGGTCTTGCCGAGAAACTCGGCTGCACCACCGGGGAGATCTGGGTGAAGGACGAGACCGGGAACGTCGCGGGCTCTCACAAGGCGCGGCACTTGATGGGCCTCATGCTCTACCTGCTGGCCGACAGCAGGCGCGGCGGCCTCGCCGGGTTGCCGGAGAGCTCCGAGGACACGGCCGTGCTTGGCGCCACGACGCGCCTCGGCCTCCACGGCACGGAAGGACGACATCCGCTTGCGATCGCGAGTTGCGGCAATGCCGCGCTGGCCGCCGGCGTCATCGCGGGCGCGGCCGGCTGGCCAATCGACGTGTTCGTCCCCCGCTCAGCCAGCGCAGCGGTTGTCGAACGACTCGGCCAGTTGTCGGCCGACGTCCACACCTGCGATCGTCTCGACGGTGTCCCCGGCGATCCGTGCCACGCGTTGTTTCGAGTGGCGGTGACAGCCGGCGCCATCCCGTTCTGCTGCCAGGGCAGCGACAACGCCCTGACGATCGACGGCGGGAAGACGCTGGCGTGGGAGATGATCTCCGCCTTCCGCCGTTCAGCCCGCCGGCTGTGGGGCGCCAGCCGGCTCGATGCCGTCTTCATCCAGGTCGGCGGTGGCGCGCTCGCCAGTTCGATCGTCCAGGGATTTTGCGACGCGCTGCGCCTCGGTGCGATCGACCGCCTGCCTCGCTTCTACGCGGTGCAGACCAGCGGCGCCTACCCGTTGAAGCGAGCCTACGACAGCGTGGCGGACCGGATCCTCGAACGCGTGCCCCTCGTTGTCGAGCAGGGGTTCAGCCCGGCGTCGGACCGCGAGCGGGCCGAGTTGATGAGGAATCACCCCGCGATCATCGATGACGAGATGCGCTTCGCTCGCACTCACCGGTCGGCGTTCATGCGGCCCTGGGAGAAACATCCGCACAGCATCGCCCATGGGATCCTCGATGACGAGACCTACGACTGGGCAGCGGTGGTCGACGGGATGCTGAGAACCGGCGGGTGGCCGCTGGTGGTCTGCGATGACCGCCTGATGGATGCAAATGTCATCGCCCGCCAGGCGACCGGTATCACTGTCGATCACACCGGGTCGGCGGGGCTGGCTGGGTTGATGAAAGCCGTCGGTCTCGACTCGCGGCTCGCGGCCGAGCACGTCGCCGTTGTCTTTTCCGGCATCGACAGGACATAGCGGCCTGCGCCGTCAGGGCTTGGGCGGGCGGCAGGCGGAATTCAGAATTCAGAATTCAGGGGTCAGAAGCCAGGAGTCAGAAGTCAGGATTCAGCATGGCTCGTTCAGCGGCCTGACAGGGGCAACCGCGCCAGCGCGTCGATCAGCCACCAGGCGCCGACGATGCGGAACATCCACAGCGTGTTGCCGATTCCGAGCAACGACAGGTTGTGAATCGGGAACGGGCAGCGGAGTGGGTGATCCAACGGAGGATCGAGAGCGGACGCCGGAGATCGGGCGGAAGACGTCTGGCCCATGAACGGTGCGAGCGACGCGGTGACGACGGTCGCGGCGACGACCACGCGGAAGATGAGCGCGTTCGTGTCGTGTGGGAGCAGCGGGTGTCCGGCCGCGGACGAGAGTGAGGCGACGATCAGCCAGGCCAGCGGCACGAAGATCCCGATCGCGATCGGGGTGCGGAAGCGGAAGACGGATCCCAGGAACCGCGCGACCAGGGCGGCGTGGGCGTCCGAGCAGGCGGTCATCTGCCACCGCCGGCCGCTCGCCATCACCGGCACCGTTCGACCGACGCCCACCCGGCCGCACCAGAGACACCGCACGTCCGCGAACTTCGCGGTCCACGACGCAGCCAGCAGCCGGTGCACGACCATGATCGCCAGCCCCAGGGCGACCGACCATCCCGGCCCCAGCGGCTGCCTCAGAAAGAGGATCAGCACCAGGGGGATGAACAGAAACAACAGCAGGCCCTGGAGCATCAGGGCGTTGGTCAGCCGCATGGGTGTGTCCGACGACGTGGCGAGAACGCCAGCTATCCCTTCCGCCGTGGCTCGTTGCGCGCGACGCACTGGCCGAGCACGGCCGCCGGGTCCGCGAACCGCGTCGCCAGGATCATCGCCGCGATGATGAACGGCTTGTGGCCGGCTTCGCGATACGTGTGCAGCCGGTAGCGTTCGAAGACCGACGCGCTCACCTCGCCGGCCTTGCAGCTCACGTTGGTGACGTCGGCCGGCAGGCAGTGCATGTAGAGGGCCTGCGCGTTCTTCGTGAGCTTCATCAGCTCGTCGGTGCACTCCCAGTTCTTGAAGCGCGCGTTGTTCGCGAGCGCGTCGCGTTCGAGATCCGCGAGCTTCGCGGTTTCCCCGGCGCGCAGGATCCTGGTGCGCTCGTGCATCACGCGCGCGGGCGCCCAGCTCTTGGGATAGACGATGTCCGCGTCGCGGAACGCGTCCTCCATCGACCGCGCCACCGAGAACGACCCGCCGCTCTCGGCCGCAAAGCGCCGCGCCGCGTGCAGCGGTTCCTCGACCAGGTCGTATCCCTCGGGATGGGCCAGAACCACGTTCATCCCGAAGCGTGTCATGAGCGCCACGATCCCCTGCGGGACCGAGAGCGGCTTCCCGTAGCTCGGCGAGTACGCCCACGTCATCGCCAGCTTCTTTCCCTTCAGCGCGTTCAGCCCGCCGTACGTCGCAATCAGGTGCCGCAGGTCGGCCATGCTCTGCGTCGGGTGGTCGAGGTCGCACTGGAGGTTGACGACGGCGGGGCGCTGCAGGAGGACGCCCTGCGTCGAACTCTCGCAGAGGGCGTCGCTGACCTGCATCATGTACTTGTGTCCCTCGCCGAGGAACATGTCGTCGCGGATGCCGATGACCTCGGTGAGGAACGAGATCATCGCCGCCGTTTCTCGGACCGTCTCGCCGTGCGCGATCTGCGACGTCGATTCGTCGAGTTCCTCCGTCATCAGGCCGAGCAGGTTGCAGCCCGAGCGGAAGGCGTAGCGCGTTCTGGTGGACTTGTCGCGGAAGATCGAGACGGCGAGGCCCGTGTCGAACACGCGTGTCGAGATGCCGGCGGCGGCCATGTCCTCGAGGATCTCCGCCGCGAGCAGGACGGCGCGGATGGTCCGATCGGGGTACTGCCACGTGAGTAGGAAATCCTTCTCGAAGAGGTTGGTCGGCAGCGAGGCCAGGGCGGACAGCTTCGAAGAGATGTTGTTCATCGTGCGACCTCGGAATCTCGCAATCTGGCAATCTGGATCCAGCACCCGCCCTGCCGGGCTGCTAGGCCCGGTACTTCAGGTACTCCTGCGAGAACAGGGCGTAGAACTGCGCGGCCAGCGTGAGGTGTTCGACCGGGCACTGGTCCTCAGGCGTATGCGCGTGGACCTCGTTGGCCGGGCCGAAGCCAACCGTCGGCACCCCGAACAGGCCGCACGTCGCAATTCCGTTGGTGGAGAACGTCCACTTGTCCACGACCGGGGGCCGTCCGAGCGCCTTCGTGGCGGCACCCACCGCGCCGCGCACGGCGGGCGCGCTCTCCTCGACGACCCAGGTCGGATAATACTTCTTCGTCGGATATGTGAGGCCGGTGTACGACTCGCGGGCGTAGTCGAGGACCGTGACCGTGGCGCCCGCGCGGGCGACGCTCTCGAGCGCCTCGATCTGCGCCACCGCCTTCTCCAGCGTCTCGCCACGCGTCAAACGCCGGTCGAGGTGAATCGTGCAGCTGTCGGCGACGGCGCAGAGCGACGGCGACGTGGAGCGGATCTCGGCGATCGTCACCGAGCCCTTGCCCAGGAAGGGGTCCGCGTCGGCCGCCAGCCGCTCGTTCAGCCGTTCGATGTCCGCGACGATCGGCGTCATCTTGTACACCGCGTTGATCCCGCGCTCCGGTGCGGAGCCGTGGCACGAGAGTCCCTGGGTGCGGACTTCCATCTCCATCCGGCCGCGATGCCCGCGGTAGACCCCGAGGTTGGTCGGCTCCGTGATGACCACCACCTCCGGCTTCAGCACGTCTTCCCCGAGGATGTATTGCCAGCAGAGGCCGTCGCAGTCTTCCTCCATGACGGTGCCGGTCACCCATAACTGCACACCGTCGAGCAGGCCCAGTTCCTTCGCGATGCGCGCGCCGTGCACGCCCGCCGCGATACCGGCTTCCTGGTCCGACGCGCCGCGGCCGAAGATGATGCCGTCGCGCAGTTCGCCCTTGTAGGGATCGCGCTTCCACGTGGACGAATCGCCCACGCCGACGGTGTCGAGGTGACCGTCGATGGCGATGACCACCGGGCCCTGGCCGACGCGTCCCAGCACGTTGCCGAGGCCGTCGATCTTCACCTCGTCGAAGCCGACCCGCCGCATCTCCTGAGCGACGCGCGCGACGACCTCGCGCTCGCCCGCGCTCTCGGAGGGAATGGCAATCATGTCGCGAAGAAACGTCGTCATCTCGCCGGTGTAGCGGGCGGCGAGCGCGGCGACGCGGGCAGCTTGGTCCTGGATGCTCATGCTGTCTCCCGGGGGCGGTCTTTCACTGTGTTCCGTCCGGCCCCGGGTCGTCAACCCTGGGTCTCGCACCGCGTTTGGCCAGCTCTTGACGGCGACCACCGGGTCGGCCATCGTCCGTTTGCCGAGATCCAGGGCGGCAGCCATCAGATTGCCGTCCCGGCTGTACACCAGGTGCCCGGTCGGAAGGGAGCGGGCGCTGGCGGTTCGGCGCACGTCACGAAAGTGAGGTAATTGATCGGTGTGGCGATTGGTGGTAAGGTCTGACAGCGGATACCGCTGACAGAAGGAGGTCCAATGCCATCCAGTGCCGATCACGCCCGCGCGCTTCGCGACCGGTGCGACACGCTGAAGTCCCAGTTGGCCCACGTGGGAGACCTGCGGCCGGGTTCCCTGGTGAAGCGCTACCGACGCTGTGGCAAGCCCACCTGCCACTGCGCCGGCAAGGGCGCCGAGGGGCACGGCCCGAGCTGGTCGCTCACGCGCGAAGTCGCCGGCAAGACGGTCACGACGGTGATCCCGGCGGCGGGCGTCGAGCAGACCCGTCAGCAGATCGCCGAACACAAGCGCTTCCGTGCGTTGGCCAAAGAACTGGTCGAGGCCAGCGAGCACGTCTGCGATGGGCAGCTGCGGACGTTCGCGACGACCGCACCAGAGGCGGCCCCCAAAGGGGGCTCAAGGCGGCCCTCGAAGCCGAGATCGTCGCCGAGATCGACGCGCTTGTAGGCGTGGGCGCCGTCGACGACTGGGACTTCGAGGCGATCGAGATGGCCGCGCGCCGGCAGGCGCTGCGCGTCGCCGCCCGCGCCGTGGAGCGGCGCCTCAACGCGGACACGTCCGACCACGCCGGCCCGACGGCGCCGTGCCCATGTGGGGTGCCGGCCCGGTACGCGGGTCGCCGGGCGAAGGCCTTCGAGAGTGTGCTGGGATCCTTGCGGCTTGAACGGGCCTCCTATCACTGCGCCGCGTGCGCGGCGGGCGTCTGCCCGCGCGACGCCGCGCTCGGTCTGGACGGCACGTCGCTGTCGCCGGCCGTCACGCGCATGGTCGGCACCGTGGGCGCGATGGTCAGCTTCGCCGAGGGCCACGACCTCCTGCACGACTTGGCGGGCGTGGACGTGCCGATCACACACGTCGAGAGGGCGGCCGAGGCGCTGGGGCGCGAGATCGCCGCCGACGAGCAGCGCGTGATCGCGCCCGAGCCGCCCTCGGCACCGACGATGTATCTGGGGGTGGACGGCACCGGCATCCCGATGCGAGCCGCCGAGCTCGCGGGCCGGGCCGGCAAGCAACCCGATGGCTCGGCCAAGACGCGCGAGGTCAAACTGGTCACCGTCCGGACCGCCGAGGGGCGCGACCCCCGACGGCCTCCCGGCCCGGGACCGCGGCTCGGTCACCGACTCGGCCGCCATCGAGAGTGCCGCCAGTCCCAACGCCGTCGACGCGCTCTCGGCGTTCGCGCAGCGCGTGGACCGTGAGGCGCAGCGCCGCGGCTTCGACCAGGCCCCGCGGCGCGTCGTGTTCGGAGACGGCGCCGCGTGGATCTGGAACCCGGCCGACGACCTCTTCCCCGGCGCCCGCCAGATCGTCGACCTCTTCCACGCCAAGCCGCATCTGTCTGACGTCGGGAAGGCGATCGACGGCGCCGGCACCGACCTCTCCCGACAGTGGGCCCGGCTCCGCCACGACGAGCTCGACGCGGGGCACCTGCGCGCCCTGTGCCACGCGCTGCGCGCGCACGCGCCCACGGACTCCGACGCGCGCCGGTGCTGGGACTACATGACGCACCACCGTGCCCGCAGGGTCAGCCCCTTTCGCGAGTGGCTGAACGGGCTCGACGTCACCGCTCGCGGTCGGATTCAAGCGAGGGTCCTTCGTTTCGAAACTGGCAATCTCGGCGACCAGCGCAGGGTCGGCCAGGGCACGTGGGAAGCTCGGTGTGATTTCGGTCCCGGCTACGGAATCTACTTCGGCCAGGTCGGCTCGGCGATTGTGCTGCTGTTGCTGGGCGGCGACAAGTCGACCCAGCGTGCCGACATCCGACGCGCCCAGCGATACTGGGCTGTCTACATGGAGGCGACCACCCGTGGCAAGACGAAGTAGAGACTGGAACGAAGGGCTCGCCGAGGACCTGCGGGACAAGACCTTCGCCCGCGAATTCCTGCTCGGTGCCATCGAGGATGGCGTCTTCGTTCAGGTCGCGCTGGGCAAGGTCATCCGTGCGATGGGGGTGAAGGAGTTCGCGGCGTCTGTCGGGATGGCACCTCCGAATGTTCTGCGGGCCATCAATCCGCGGCACAATCCGACGCAGGAGACACTCAATCGCCTACTGCGTCCATTTCGCCTGCGTCTGAGCCTTGCGCCCATCGAGCGCACGCAAGCGCCCGACGGCGGCCTGAGGACCGATATCTCAGTGTTTGGGCGGGAAGAAGTAACCCCTCCGCGAGGGCGGGGTCGTGCTCTACGATGTGAGCAGCAGCTACTACGAAGGCCGCACGTGCCCGCTCGCCCGCTTCGGCCATGACCGGGACGGCAAGACGGGCGTACCGATCATCGTCTACGGGGTGATGACCGATGCCGACGGGCGACCGGTCGCGACCGAGGTCTACGCGGGCAACGTCGGCGATCCGAAGACGGTCCCCGATCACGTGGAGACGCTCCGTGAGCGCTTTGGCGTGGGCCACGTCGTGCTCGTCGGGGATCGCGGGATGCTCACGCAGACGCAGATCGGTCACCTGAAGACCTACCCGGGGCTGGGCTGGATCTCGGCGTGAGGCCACGTTGAACGAGAACGGAAGGTTCGTAACAAAGTCGTCGCCAGGCGACTGCTTTTGCACAGAATACGACGACATCCCGAAATCCCCGTAGACATCAATTTGCCTCTGACCTATTCTGGCCTGCGACGGCTTGGCCGTCGAACGCGCGCTACGTTCGGCGGTCACGCCCAAACGAAGGAGGCTCAATGAAGATCTTGCAGCCGGCGTTCGTCGTCGCGTTCGTTCTTGGTCTTCTGCTGTTGTCCGAATCTCCCGTGCAGGCACAGGCCGACGTCTAGATCGACTCTATGACGGTCGATGGCCAGGCTGTGTACGACGGGGGGTTCGGGGGAGGGGCGGTCCGTCCCACGCCTTATCCCTCCTCATGGTTGAGTTCATTCCTCTCTCGGCTGACTAGTCCTCTCGTTGACTCCGTCCGCGCCAGCCGCCCGCACTCAACAGTTCTGCCTTTATCGGTCTAGTCCCCCTTGCGCTCTACATCTCGAGTGGCAAGGCACACTGTTCCTGTTAACGTCTCTCAGACCATCGGATGTAGCGGAGGGGCGACGGCGTGGAATCCAGATGATAACATCACCGTTCTTGTATGGCTCGATGTCGGTGGTGAGTATACCTTTACGACCGCTTGGGGCTACAGTCCGTCCGCACGCGCGACTCTCAACGTCGCCCCCTCACCGGTTGAGCGAAACATATTCTGTTACGCCGAGGCGGCCTCGGCCGCCGCGTATGGCCACTCCACACTCCTACCGGACTGTGGTGACGGCCGAACCGACGTTATACGCCAGTACTGGAGCAAGAGCCTTGCATGGAAACCTCAGTGTGGCGACTTCACAAGTTCTGGGGGCTCAACCTATTTCACCTTCGACGACTACGCGAATCATCAGAGGAATACGGTATACCCGTGGGCAATTGTCGTTTCTTCGCTGTGGGAAGTGCTCGACAATACGGAGACCTCCTTGCGGACCGGGCCCCTCAACGACGTGTACACCTTCACTTGGCCCGGAATCGCCATAATTGGGGGTTACCGAACGCCTGCCGGCAACGACGCGGAAGGCGGAGCGCTGAGCAGTGAGCACATGCGCGGTGACGCGGTCGATCTCATACCTCGGAACGGTTCCGGTATCCCGTGGAACTCGTGGGTCTGGGCGAAGTTTAATGAGGCGTGCCTCTATGGCAACTTCAACTTCTATGAGAGTTGGCAGCAGTCAGCAGGCACTCACTCCCATTGCGACGTGCGTACGTGGAACTGGTAGTCCGAAGAACGGAGGGACAAATGAGCATCTTCGCATTTGCGACCGCTGTCCTGCTCCTCGGCGGGTCGGACCGTTCCTTCCTGCAAACGCCTTCAACTGATGCCACCCTGTGTCATAACTACGCGCTTGCCCTTTCCAGCGGTCCAGTTGGATCCCGACCGTCAGTCCTTCGGCAGGCCAGGAAGATTGACCGGGCGGCCCGGACCAAGGAGTTGTGGGACGCTGCGATATTGGAACTTCGCCGGTCAGCCGCCGCGCGGCGTGAAGGCGACAACGCGCAGCCTGTGCCGGAGAGCAAGGGGCCCGCTCCCGAGCCACCCGGCTACCTCGCTGACCTTATTGAGTTCGTAGCGGAGTACCGCGATCCGGCCGTCATCGAACCGCTGATGGAGGTGATTGGCTACCATCGAGGTGCCGCGCGAGCGGTTTCCGCTTTCGGAGATCACGCGGTAGACGCATTGCTTCCAGCATTGTCAGGCGATCAGAACTCGTTTGGCAACCCGAAGGACCTGGGGGCCATGATTGCCCTCGAGTATATGTTCAACGGCCCCCAGTCGGCCGCTCTGTCGTCAGCGAGCAGAAAGCGCGTTTCGCTGGCGCTCCTGAGGGCCCTACAGAGGCAAGCCGATGGCCTTCGCATTGTTGCCGTCATCCGTACTGCGCTCGCAATGCGGGATCCGACTCTCCGGGATCTTCTTGAAGCCTGCGGGCGAGGAGAGCCCACTGCCATGGCCCAGTTGGCGTCAACTGGCGTTGCCGTCGACCGGATGAGCCGGATAATCTCTGAACAGATCACTTGGTGGGACGCTCACAACAAGAAGTGATCATCGTCTCAGCTGGCACCTGGTGGGAGCCCGTTCAAACCTCCGTCGAGCGGGTTCCCAGCTCTTTCTCCCCCACTCTTGGCCGACGTCACCGGGAAGGCCGGACCACGTCGGCCCGGCGGTGCCGTGCCCGCGCTGCGGCCAGCCCGCGGCCTACGCGGGCCGCCACCGCAAGACGTTCGAGAGTGTGCTGGGGCCCTTGCCGCTCGAGCGCGCCTATGACCACTGCCCCCCGTGCCAGGCGGGCGTCTGCCCGCGCGACCGCACGCTCGGCCTTGAGGGGACGTCGCTCTCGCCGGCCGTCACGCGCAGGGTCGGCGCGGTTGGCGCGATGGTCAGTTTCGTCGAGGGGCACGCGCTGCTGCGCGAGTTGGCCGGCGTCGAGGTCGATCCCACGCAGGTCGAGCGGACGGCCGAAACGCTCGGCCGAGCAATCGCCGCCGACGAGCAGCGTGTGGTGGCGCCGGACCCGCCCGCCGCGCCGACCATTTATCTGGGGGTGGACGGCACCGGCCTCCCGATGCGGACCGCCGAGCTCGCGGGCCGGGCGGGCAAGCAGCCCGACGGGTCGGCCAAGACGCGCGCGGTCAAATTGGTCACCGTCTGGACCGCCGAGGGGCGCGACCCCGAGGGCCTCCCGGTCCGGGACCGCGGCTCGGTCACCGACTCGGCCGCCCTCGAGAGCGCCGCCAGTCCCAATGCCGTCGAGACGCTGTCGGCGTTCGCGCAGCGCGCCGATCGCGAGGCGCAGCGCCGCGGCTTCGACTGCGCGGTGCGACGCGTGGTCCTCGGCGACGGCGCCGCGTGGATCTGGAACCTGGCGGACGACACTCTTCCCCGCCGCCCGCCAGATCGTCGACCTCTTCCACGCCAAGCCGCATCTGTCCGACGTCGGGAAGGCGATCGACGGCGCGGGCACCGACCTCGCCCGGCAGTGGGCCCGCCTCCGCCACGACGAGCTCGACGCGGGGCACCTGCGCGCCATGTGCCACGCGCTGCGCGCGCACGCGCACGCGCCCACGCACCCCGACGCGCGCCGGTGCTGGGACGACGTGACCCACCACCGCGCCCGCATGCGCTATCCGGCCTTCCGCGCCCAGGGACTCTGCGTCTCCTCCGGGGTCGTCGAAGTGGGCTGCAAGGTCGCCATCGGCACCTGGCTCACACGCACCGGAATGCACTGGACCGTCGCCGGCGCCGACGCTATCATCGCGCTGCGGTGCTGCCGGCTCAGTGGGCGCTTCGAGGACGTCTGGGAGCGGCGGTCAACTCGGGCATGCGCGGAGGCCGCATGATCTCATCTCACAAATCTGACGTGCGCCCCTGGCGGTTCGGCGGTACCGCGAGGGCCAGAGCCAGCGCATTGATGCGTTGTAGAGTCTGCGCCGAACCATGGCTGGTCGGCCGGCAGAATCTGCATCTCCGACTCGTCGAGTCCTCGAAAACCCGTGGAATTCAGGGGATCGACCTCGGGCATGGTTCGTGCGGGACGACGATGTATCATGGAGCCGATGCCCCGGATCCCGCCGATCGATCGTCCTGCCACGTACGAGGACCTGATGAACGTCACCGACACGATGGTGGCGGAAATCGTGGACGACGAACTGCACGCGTCGCCGCGTCCGGCGCTGCGGCACGCCAACGTCACGTCCTCGCTCGGCGTGATGATTGGCGGGCCGTTTCACCACGGTCGCGGCGGGCCCGGCGGCTGGTGGATTCTCTTTGAGCCGGAGCTGCATTTCGGCCGGAACGTGCTCGTGCCCGACCTGGCCGGTTGGCGGCGAACGCGTCTGCCCCGGTTGCCGGATGCGGCGTACTGCTCGGTCTTCCCGGACTGGGTGTGCGAAGTGCTCTCGCCGTCCACGGCCGCGCTCGATCGCTCGAAGAAACTGGCAATCTACGCGCGCGAACAGGTCGGCCACGCGTGGCTCGTCGATCCTGCTGCGCGCACGCTGGAGGTCCTGCGTCTCGAGGCGGGCCGCTGGACGATTCTCGTCACGCACGCGGGTTCCGAGGTGGTGCGTGCCGAGCCGTTCATCGAGGTCGAATTGGAACTCGCGTCGCTCTGGGCCGACGAGCGGGCCTGAGGCAGAACCACCCAGGCAACGTCCGTGAGAGGTCAACGCGTCTCGCGCCGGCTGCTGGCCGCGCCGATGTGATTTGCGCGAAGGGCGGAGTGCGCGGGTCCGCCCTTGCGCTGCGCTCCAACTGTCAACCGCATCTCCGCGCGGCCAATCCGGCGCTGAGCCCGGATAGCCGCGCGGGATCACGTGTGCGCTGACGATCAGGCCCCGGTCGGCTTGGCGGCAGCCGCGGCGCTCGATCGTGCCTGCCGTTCCCGCGTCAGGTGCGGGACAATGCCCAGCAGGCGCTCGAGCACCATGAGCTGGGCACGATGGTGCATCTCGTGTTCTTTCACGCTGAGAAACATCTCGAAGCGGCTCTTCGGTGGCGGCTCCGCGCCATCGGAGAACGTGACGAGCTGCGCGCGCTCAGCTTCCGGAACCGAGTCCAGGTACGACGCCCACGCCTCGCCGCTCGAGCGCAGCGCATCGAGGATCTGGGCCCTGGTCTGGAGCCGCTGCTCCTCCTGCTGGGCCTTCTGCATGTGCGCGCCCCAGTCGAATCCAACAAACGACGTCATCTTCCGGACGGCATGAAGGGTGTGGTACCCCTGGGTTGAGACCGCGATGTGCCGGAGCACCTCGGCCACGCTGCGAGAGTCGGGTGTCGGCCGGAAGCCGTAATGGTCCTCGGGGATATCCTCGGCGATCGCGATGGTGTTCTTGCGGACGGTGCGGAAGCTTGCGGCCAGTTCCTTGTTGCCGTAGTACGTCATGCGATGGTTCCTCCTTGGGCGCTGTCAGGCGCCTGATCTCCACTCTACCATCCTCGCTTCCGGGCGGCCAAAACAGGGGATGCGACGCGCGCCGCCGATTATGGCGCGCGAGGATGCTCGTTCAGTTCCCGGAAGGCGTCGTCCTGTAGATCCTTGGGTCAGGAGGACGTGGCACCGACGCCCAGGCACAGAAGACCGGCACACCGGCGCCCGTTTGGTTCACCGGCCCGTACGCTCGCGTAGCATGTCCAGTAGGCTCCGCGCGGGGTTACGCAGTTCCTTGACGACGTGGGTGTAGATCATCGTCGTCTCGACGTGGCGTGACCGAGGTACTCCTGGATCTGTCGGATGTCCACGCCATTGAGCAGCAGATGTGTCGCGAAGCAATGTCGAAGGGTGTGGACGGAAACCGGCTTGTGGATCTTCGCCTCCACGGCTGCGGCATTGACGGCCTTCTGGATGACGGATTCGGAGACGTGATGGCGTCGCACCACACCGGCGCGTGGGTCGGTGGAGAGCGTGTGGCTCGGGAACACCCAGAACCATCCCAGGTCACGGCCCGCGTTCGGGTATTTGCGGTCGAGGGCGTCCGGCATCCACACCCCCGCGAGCCCCGACTTGCGGTCGGCCTGGTGCAGCGCTTCGGCCTTACGCAGTTGGGCGCGCAACTCGTCGCGGCCGATCTCGGCCAGCAGCGTGGAACGGTCCTTGTTACCCTTTCCGCTGCGCACGAACACCAGGCTCTGGTCGACGTCGATATCCTTCACCCGGAGTTCACAACACTCCGACACGCGTAACCCGCCGCCGT
>JANYLG010000170.1 GCA_025363775.1 Acidobacteriota bacterium
GGTCTTGCGCCTCGTGCGGGCCGGATTCTCAGTGACTGGGGTCAGGCGTTCGACGAGCCGTAGCTCTGTGAGACGCGCCAGCAGTCGCGAAGGCTCGACGCCTAGCGCATCGTGGATCTCGTTGTGCTTCGTTCGACCCGCGGCGATGGCCTTGATGGCGATTCCGCCCAGCCCGCTGACGTCTCCCTCAGTGGCGAGAAGCAGCTGCCCCTCGGTGAGAAGCGGCGCGGCGGGCGCGCAGAACAGGCGCGTGATGTTGTCGAGTACCGACGAGGACTGGTCCCACCACGACAAGTACAGCGGCACTCCGCCGAGGATCCCCCACACGACCGCCCGATCCGATGGCGACAGATCGGGCAGCATCAGAGCGGCCTCGTGTGGCCCGAACGGGTGCACCTGCAGCGACAGGCCGAAGCGTCCGTAGAGCGGCGCACGTTCCTCCTGCATCGCCTGCATCGTTCGGACAGCCGAGCCGCACAGCAGGATGCGCAGCTTCGTGTCGCTCCCTGCGCGGTCGAGGAAGGCGCGCAGGATTCCTTCGAGCCCGGGAGCGGTCGTCTTGAGTTCCGGGAACTCGTCCAAGACAACGAGCAGCGGTTCCAACTGCGCTGCAGTGGCCAGCGAGTCGAGCGCGTCGTCCCAGTCCGAAAAGGGTCGACCCGCAAGGTCCCGGATTCCGCCGATTCCGAGCGAGAAGACAGAATCCGAGAGGATGCGGAGTTCGTCGCTGGCCGGCCTGCCGGCGCCCGTATGGAAGAGCACTCGCTTGTCCTGAGCGAAACGCTGCAGCAGCAGCGTCTTGCCCACACGGCGGCGTCCCCACACGATGGCAAGGCGAGCAGCATCGCCCGACCACCACGCTTCTATCGCCGCTAACTCCTCGAGTCTGTTCACGAAACTGCTCATGGCATGAAGTGTAACTCACATCAGACGTTGGTAACAACTGATGTTAGTAACAAGCGATGTGAGTTAAGAGCAGCGTCAGAACGCGACCACCAGCCCACCGCCGGCCGCAAAGTCTTGAAGTGGCTCCCGTCGAACCTGAAGGAAGGTCAAACGAACGCCGATTCATCCCTGCTCACGCCTCCTCGGCGCGCGTCACAGCTGGAAGGCGTGGGCCGCGGCGACCGCGGCGCGGATGTTGCCCCACCCGATGTCGTTTGGCAGCGTGCAGTCTGCACCCAGGATAAACGGCGTCGAGGCTTCGCGCAGGACGTCCGTGACCGCCTTGCCGACCTGCTCCGCGCTGCACGACGCGATCAGGCCGTGACGCTCCATCCCGCCCATGCAGGGCCGGTTGAACATCCGGGCGATCTCCTTCCAGGCCAGCGTCCTCGAGGTGAGCTGGGGATTGCAGTTCACCACGTGGCCCGGGTAGTCGACGTACGGAGAGAAGTCGGCATACGGTCCGTTGTAATCGCAAACGTGCAGGATGTTGAACGCGCACGATCGGTTCATCTCGTTCATCAGGACGAGGTCGAAGGGTTTCACGTGCCGGGCGAACACCTGCGGGTCGGCGAACCTCCCGGCTTCCCCTCCCTGGGTCGAGGCGTAGAACCCGTCCACCCCCAACCGGATGCACTCCTTGACGAACAGCATCAAGCTGCCCGTGATCGCCTCGAGCCCCCTCCGGACCGCCTCCGGGTTCTCCTGGAGGTGCCCGGTGAGAAGCGGAAGGCTGGTCGTGTGCCCTGCGCACATGAACGGCGAGTAGAGGGTCACCAGGACCAAGGCTTCCCTCTTCGCCTCCTTGACGAGTCCTTTCAAGGCGTCCAGCACCGGCTGGTAGAAATCCAGCTTGTACGAGGGCATGTTCCGCCAGTCTTCCGGCCGCCTAATCTCCGGGACCTGAGGGAAGGTCCGCTCGTACTGAAGCTTCACGAAGTCCATGGCGGTGTAGCGGAAGTACTCCAGGTGCTTCTGCACCGCCGGCTGCCCGAAGTGGAAGGCCTGGTCGAAGTGGATGAAGAAGGCGGCTGGGATGTAGTCCTGGCGCGCGCCTCTGGCCAGCAGCGCCAGCATGGCGTCGCGCTTGTTCCTTTCGGCAAAGGTGACGGTTCCTCCTGGCACGACCGCGGCCGCGGCCAGGACCGAGCGCAGGAAACCTCGGCGAGATCGTCGGCTGTTCACGGCCAGTCTCCTTCCGCGAGAGCACGTGTTCGGTGGTCCGGCCTGCCCACGGCACCCGGGCCGCCGGCTGGAGCTTGCGCTGATTCTACACCTGCGGTGAGGCGCCCCCAGCGTGTTCGCGTGTTCGCGGGCTTACGTGTTCGCATGTCTGCGTGTTCGCGTGTTCGCGTGTTCGCGCGGGAGCGCCCAGCGGCCGCGTTCGCCGTTGCCACGGCTCTGCTCTGACGGCATCGACAAGGAGTGGCGCTGCATCGGCGGTGTCGGCTCAGCTATAATCGGGCCTCTTTCCCGCTACGACCCCTCAGAGACCGCGCAATCGTGGAGGTCGAGATGGCCCGTCGGGTGTGGATTGTCTTCGTCGTGTTCGTGGCGGTCGTCGGACAGGCATTCGCGCAGCAGAACCGGATAGACGTGGTCACGCCGATGGCGCCCCAGTGCGCGGCGTACGGCACCATGCCGATCGGCGTGCGCACGATCACCGCCACCGATCGTGACCGCCCCGACGTGCTGACCACGAAGGCCGGCGCCGGCGTGTTGCGGCACGACCGCACACTGACCATCGAGGTCTGGTACCCGGCCGTGCTCGCCGCGGGACAGCCCTCAGGCGGTGAGTATCACACGATCTCGCGCGATCCCTCCCGTGCCGTGACACTCCACGGCAAGGCCGTGCGCGACGCGGCGCCCGACGCCGCCGGAGGCAGGTACCCGCTCGTCATCCTCTCGCACGGATACCCCGGCAACCGCTACCTGCTCAGTCATCTCGGCGAGAACCTGGCATCGAAAGGATTCGTGGTCGCGTCGATCGATCATCCAGGCAGCACCTACGACGACCAGAAGGGCTTTGTCAGCTCGCTGTACCACCGGCCCTACGATCAGCTCTTCGTGCTGAACGAACTGGACCGGTTGTCCCGGTCCGGATCAGGCAGTTTCCTTGCCGGCATCGTCGACGCCTCGCGCACGGCGGTCATCGGCTATTCGATGGGAGGCTACGGCCTGCTCAACGTGCTCGGCGCCGGGTTCACGGACGCGAGCGTGACCTCGGCAGGCGCGCCGCCTGAGAGGCTGCTCTTCGAGCGCGCGGCGTCGAACCCCGCGTATCCGAGGCGAGCGGATCCGCGCATCAAGGCGGCGATTGCCCTCGCGCCGTGGGGATTGCCGTCCGGCACCTGGGACGCCGACGGGCTAAAGGCCATCACGACGCCGATTCTGTTCGTGGCAGGCAGTGCCGACGATGTCTCGGGGTACGACAAGGGCACGCGAGCAATGTTCCTGGGCACGACCCGCGCGGATCGCTATCTGCTGACGTTCCTTCACGGGTCGCACAACGTCGGCGCGCCGATGCCCGCCCCGGCCGAGGCCTATCCTTACTCCGAGGCGCTGAAACTGTTCCCGTTCATGCACTATGCCGACGGGGTATGGGACGCGGTGCGGTCCAACAACATCCTGCAGCACTTCGCGACCGTCTTCCTCTCGATCCACCTCAAGGGCGAGCGTGACCTGCAGCCGTTCCTGGACGTCGTCCCGCGCGGAATCGACGGCGTCTACTCGGTGGAGCGCGACGGGCGCCAGAAACCCGACTACACCTACTGGAAGGGGTTCAAACCGCGTACCGCGGCGGGCTTGGTGCTCGAGCGGTTGCTCCCGGGAAAGTAAGACGACCGCGGGGCGCATCCGTCCCGGACTGGGTCCCTGAGCCTATCCAGGCCCACCGACTGGAACTTGAATTTCACGCCCGCCGCCGCCACTCACCACGCGGCCGCCCCTCGTGACTGCCGTACTCCTGGCGATCGCGCTCGTTACGGCGCTTCTCCTGGCAGGCTGGGCGCCGAGGTGACATCGAGAGAGTGGCGGATGGCGATGAGCAGAGAAAACCCCACCGTCACGCTGTCCGCGTCGCTGCGCGCCCACACACGCCCGCCGTGCGCCTCGACCAGGTGCTTCACGATGGCGAGGCCCAGCCCGGTTCCCCCGGTGACACGCTGCCGCGACGGGTCGGTCCGGTAGAAGCGGTCGAAGATCCGGTCGAGCTGCCCGGGCTCCAGCCCGCTCCCGGTGTTGCGGACCTCGACGATGACCTCGCCCGAGCCGGCCGCGCCGCGGATCTCGATCGACCCGTTGGCGGGCGTGTGACGATCGGCGTTGGTCAGGAGATTGACAACCACCTGCCGGAGGCGCAACGCATCGCCGTGGGCGACCAGGTCGGCGGGCACGCCGACCACCAGCCGCGCGTCGTGTTCGAGGCCGGCAGTGCGGGCAGCCGAACGCGCGATCGCCTCGACGTTCACCTCCCGCACGTCGAGCCTCAACTCGCGCGCCTCGGCCAGCGCGACGTCCTGGAGGTCGTCCACGAGGCGCCCGAGGTGGAGCACCTCGTCCTGCAGGTCACCGAGCGCGCGGCGCGGGTCGGGCGCGAGGCCGTCGAGGATGGCCTCGAGGCGGCACCGGAGCGCAGTAAGCGGCGCCCGCAGTTCGTGCGCCACGTCGTGGACCAGGTCCCGCCGCAGTACCTCCTGCCGCTGAAGCTCGCCCGCCATGAGGTTGAATGCCCGCCCGAGTTCGGCCACCTCGCGGCCGCCGCGGGGCGCGACCCGGCGCGCCAGGTCGCCGTGCGTCAGGTCGTGCGTGGCCCCGCGTAGTTCCTCGAGCGGGGCGACGATGCCCCTCGCCAGCATCCATGTCAGGAGCAGGACCACGAGCGCAGCCAGCGCGGTGGCCGCAATCAGGCGGCGGTCCAGCGAACCGACGAACTTCGCGGTGCGCACGTCGCGGTCCCGATTGGGGAACGGCAGCACGAACAGGCGCGCCGCCCGCCCGCTCGAAAGGCGCAGGGGCTCGCCCGCCTGCCGGAAGTTCAGGCCGATGCGCTCGACGCGCCCGCCGTCGCGTCGCGTCGCCTCGAGAGACAGGTCGTCTCCGTCTCGCCTGGCCGAGAGGCCCTCGAGGTCCGCGAGCGGCGCGCCGGCCGACGCGACGAGTCGGCCGGTGTCGACGTCCATCACCAGCACCGCGACATCTCGTCCGAGGGCCCCCGACGCCGCGGTGAGTGACGACGCGTCGCAGCACCGGCCGTCGAGCGCTTTCGCGAGACGCGCCGCGCCGGCGGCCGCTTCCGCCGACGCCGGCCGGCGCTCGATATCCTGGAACCTGACGAATTCCCGGCGCGCCCCCTGGCGCGCCGCCACCGCGACCGCGGCCACCGCGGCCACCGCCAGCACGCCGACCGCGAGAAGCAGCCTCGCCTGGAGTCCGCTAGTCATGGGGCGACCTGAGACGATAGCCGATGCCGTGCACTGTCAGGATGTAGGTCGGGGTGCGGCCGGGCTCGAGCTTGCGCCGCAGGTTGGTGACGTGCGTATCAATCGTCCGGTCCATGCCCTCGTAGTCGGGCCCGAAGACGCGCGACACCAGTTCCTCGCGCGTGAAAGTCCGGCCCGGGTGCCGCGCGAGCGTCTCGAGCAGGCGGAACTCGGTGGGCGTCAGCGGGGCAGCCTCGCCTCGCATGCGCGCCTCCCGGCGCCAGCAGTCCACCTCCAGTTCGCCAATCCGGATCGGCGCGGGCGCCGCGGGCACCGACCGGTCGCCCGCCCGCCTCAAGAGCGCCTGGACCCGGGCGACCACTTCGCGCGGGCTGAACGGCTTGGGCACGTAGTCGTCGGCGCCGGCGTCGAGACCGCGGACGCGATCGTCCTCCGAGGTCCTCGCCGTGAGCATCAGGATTGGCACCGTCGACTCGGCCCGGATCCGCCGGCAGACCTCGTAGCCGCTCAGGCCGGGGATCATCCAGTCGAGGATGACGAGCGACACGTCGGGCTGCCGCGCGCGCTCGAGCCCGCCCGGTCCGTCTCGCGCTGTGATGACGTCGTGGCCGGCGTGCCCGAGATACAGCCCGAGCGTGTCGGCCACGACCTCATCGTCCTCGACGATCAGCACCACCGCCACCACGCCTCCCGGCTGCGATCATCGGCCGAGCGGCTGCCTGATCGCCTTGCCGACCCGGACCGCGTTCGGCGGGTCGAGGTTGCCGACGACGACGACCGTCCAGGCGCCGTCCGATTCCAGGTCGGCGTTGCAGCCGGGCGCTCCGCCCGCAATGCCGAGCGGACCAGGCGCGCGACGGCCGGCAGCAGCGCTCCCGCCGCCGAGCATCCACGCCGTCATCTTCGCGTCGAGCAAGCGGCCTTCGCGGAGCGCGTTGTCGAAGGCGAGCAGGTCGGCCGCGGTCGCGTACGCCCCACCTGCCGCGCTGCCCGACGCGCCGTGCATCGTTTCGTTCGTGCGGAGCGTGTCCGGGGCCCCGGGGCCCTGCCGGGTGTAGCCGACCGCCACGTCGGGCGGGAACCGGTCGGACTGGAAGAACCCGGCGCCCTTCATCCCGGCGGGCGTGAACACGTGCCCGGCGATGTAGTCCTCGTAGCGGGCGCCAGACACGCGCTCGATGATAGCACCCAGCACGACGTAGCAGCCGTTGCAGTACTCGGTCTTCGTCCCGGGCTCGAAGAGGAGCGGCCGGGGCGCCAGGAACTGGAAGTAGTCGGCGTTCGAACGAAAGCGCGATTTCGGCTCCCGGTCGAACTCGGGGACGAAGAAGTCGGAGACGCCGGCGCGGTGGTTCAGCAACTGGTCGATGGTGGCGGGCCGCGCCTGCGCGTTGGGATAGTCGGGCAGGACCTTGCCGATCGTATCGGTGAGCGCCAGCTTGCCCTGCGCGATCAGCTGGGCAATCGCCGTCTTGGTGAAGATCTTGTTGATCGATCCGAGGTTGAATCGTGTCGCCGGCGTGATCGCAGACTTCTTTGATCGATCCGCGAGGCCGAAGGACCGCTCGTAGACGGCCGCACCATCCTTCGCGACGAGGACGACGCCGGCGAAGGCGTCCGAGGCCGCCATCGGCGTGAGGTACCCGTCGAGCGCCGCGGTCATCTGCGCGGGCGTCATCGCCGGGTTGACCGGCGCGGGCGGCGCGGCGCCGGGGCCCTCCTCGTCGTCGCCAGGTCCTCCGACCGTGATGCCGACGCCGGTGATGCGGGAGGGGGCAGCCGTCTCGACGGTGAGCTCGACGCGGCCGTCGAGTCCGGTCGAGCCGTGAACCTGCAGCGTCACCTTGCCTGACGGCCTGGCCTCGATGCCGATCACCGAGATCGTGCCGAAGTCGGCGCGAAGGCGCTCGACGAGCAGGCGGCGGTCATCGGAGGTCCGCCGGGCGTAGGTGTCGGGCGCGAAGTGCTCGCGGGCCATCGCCTCGAACTTCTCCGCGTTGCCGCTCGCGAGCGCCGAGACGAAGGCGTCTATTCGCGCGCGTGCCAGGGGGTCGGGGCCCTGCTGGGCGGCCGAACCGGCCGCGCTCGACACCGCGATCGCCAGCGCGGCGAGGGCGGCGGTGATCCATTGTGAGTGTGACATCTGCTTCTCCCTCCACGACCGGGAGGATAGCAGAGGGTTGTCAAGATCTCATGAAGGCGGGGCGCTGCCCGCCACTTCGTGAAGATCCGCGGCGCCGTCGAGAGGGCGGGTGTCATCAACAAGGCGATGCACGAGACCGTTCGAAAGATCATGGCCGGCGCGATCTGTGTTTCCATCCCTGTCGCGCCGCGGTTTATAGTGGATCGTCAACATCGGGGTCAGATCCTGCAAAATGCATAGAGTCGGGACCTGACCCCAAAGAGAGGTCATCATGTTCCGTTCGCGGAAGACGATTCTCAGCGCGATCATCCTGCTCGCGGCCGTCATCGGCCTCGGGGCCGAGCAGGGCATGTGGATGCCCCAGCAGATCCCGGACCTGGCTGCCAGGCTGCGGACGCTCGGCTTCACCGGCGACCCGAAGGCGTTTGCCGATCTCACCGGCCAGCCGATGGGCGCCATCGTGTCGCTCGGCGGGTGCACGGCGTCGTTCGTCTCTCCCGACGGCCTGATCGTCACCAACCACCACTGCGTGACGGGCGGCCTCCAGTTCAACTCGACGGCGCAGCGCAATCTGCTGACCGACGGCTTCCTGGCAAAGACGCGCGACGAGGAACTGTCGAACGGCCCGGGCTCCAGGGTCTTCGTGACGACGTCGGTGAAGGACGTCACCGAGGCCATCGTGGGCAGGTTCGACGCGTCGGCGACCGATCGCCAGCGCAACGACACGATCGACCGTCGGATCAAAGAACGCGTGGCCGCATGCGAGAAGGGCGGCCTCCGGTGCAACGTGACCTCCTTCTTCGAGGGGTTGAAGTACTTCGAGATCGCCCAGCTCGAGATCCGCGACGTCCGTCTGGTCTACGCGCCGGCCGAGGGGATCGGCGTGTTCGGCGGCGAGACCGACAACTGGCGGTGGCCTCGCCACACGGGCGACTGGAGCTTCGTGCGCGCCTACGTTGGCAAGGACGGCAAGCCGGCCGCCTACGCAAAGGACAACGTCCCGTACAAGCCGGCCCACTGGTTGAAGGTCTCGGCGCAGGGCACCAAGCCAGGCGACCTCGTCTTCGTCGTCGGCTACCCGGGCCGGACCCTGCGGCATCGCACCTTCACGGAGATCAAGGAGACCACCGAGTGGGCGCTGCCTCGGTCGGTGCGTCTCGCGGAGGAACAGCTCGCGCTCATCAACACGCTGACGGCCAGCAACAAGGAACTGGCCATCAAGCTGTCCGGACGGATCCAGGGACTCAACAACGGTCTGACCAACACAAAGGGCGTCCTCGAGGGGCTGGTCAAGGGCGGGGCGCTCGGCGTGAAGGAAGCCCAGGAGAAGGCGCTGATGGCGTGGATGGCCGCGATCCCGGCCCGGCAGAAGCAGTACGGCGACGTGCTGCCCGCGCTGGCCGCGCTGCAGGCTGAAGGCGAGAAGGTGCGCGAGCGGAACGCGGTCATATCAGCCCTGCCGTCCGCATCGTCGTATCTCGGTGCCGCGCAGACCTTGTATCGGCTGTCCATGCAGCGCCCGAAGAACGACCTGGACCGCGACGCCGGCTTCCAGGAGCGGGACTGGAGCCGGATCCGGGAGGGCCTGGATCGGATGCAGCGCTCGCTCGACGCCGTGGCGGACCGCGCGTTCCTGCGCTGGGCCCTTCAACTGGCCGCTGCCCTGCCGGCCGATCAGCGGATCGAACCGGTCGACAAGGCGGTCGGGCTGCGCGCCGGGCTCGCGCCGGCCGAGGCCGACCGCGCCATCGGCGGCTTCCTGGAGACGTTGTACGCGGGAACGAAGATGGGCGACCGGGACATTCGCCTGGCACTGATCGAGAAGAGCACGGCGGAGTTGACGGCGGCGAACGATTCGTTCATCGCGCTGGCCGCGGCTCTCGAGCCGCTCGCGGAGTCGATCCGCGACACGGCGAAGAACCGCGCCGGGGCGTACGCGCGGCTGCGTCCCCGCTACATGCAGGCGCTGCTCGCGAAGGCCGGCGGCCTGGTGGCGCCCGATGCGAACAGCACCCTTCGGGTGACCTACGGCCAGGTGAAGGGCGTGGACGGGAAGGACGGCCTGTTCTACAAGCCGCAGACCGGCCTCGCCGGCATCCTGGAGAAGCAGACGGGCGAGGGTGATTTCAACGCGCCGAAGAAGCAGATCGAGGCGATCAGCGCGTTCCTGAAGACCAGAAAGAGCCCGTATCTCGACCCGGCGATCAAGGACGTGCCGGTCAACTTCCTCTCGACCGTGGACACCACCGGCGGCAACTCCGGTTCGCCCACGCTGAACGCGAGGGGCGAACTGGTGGGCCTGCTGTTCGACGGGACCTACGAGTCGGTGTCATCCGACTACCTGTTCGACGAGGTGAAGACGAGGTCGATCCACGTGGACAGCCGCTACATGCTGTGGAACATGGCCGAGGTCGACGGCGCGTCGAACCTGATCAAGGAAATGGCGATCGCGCCTCCTGCGGCGCCGGCGCGTGGAGCCGGCGGCGGACAGAAGGTCGCGGTCAAGAAGTAGCAACGGCAAGGCTGTCGATCTCCGTCAGCTGCTCCGCGGTCAACCGTCGAGGCCGCCCCGGCCGGGCTCCTTCCGTCAGCCTCAATGAGGACATGACGGTCCGGCGAAAGCGACGTCACTCCAAAAACGTACCGCGCCACCGTCGAATCATCGTCGGCCAGGCGGCGGATTGAATTCTCAGTCGGGACACGTCGCATTCCCAGCGTAAGTACCCATCTTCGGAACCCGGGGCGGGAGATCTTTCCACCAAGGACGCCTTTCCGAAAGGCAAGAGCCTGAGCCTACGTCCTTTTCGTCTGGCGCCCTCCGAAGAACCAATCGTAGAGGATCGGCAGCAGGATCAACGTGAGCACCGTGGAGCTGACCAGGCCGCCAATCACCACTGAGGCAAGGGGACGCTGCACTTCCGCACCCGTGGATGTGGCGATGGCCATCGGAATGAATCCGACGCTGGCGACGACGGCTGTCATGAGCACCGGCCGCAGGCGGCGCGTCGCTCCGGCAAGCACGGCGTCGTAGGTCGCCTGGCCGGCGACGCGAAGCTGGTTGATCGAGCTGACGAGCGTGTCGACATCGCGCCAGTACGTCTGGCCCGGTCGCAGGTTGTCGTTCTGGAACTGGAACTCCGGATTCGGCAACGCGCCTGCCTGCTGGCGCATCCCTTCGGCGGCTCCAA
>JANYLG010000183.1 GCA_025363775.1 Acidobacteriota bacterium
CGGACCACGGCGACCCGGGCTGGCCGGGCGGCGCGCGCCACGCCAAACACCCCCGCGAGCGCCAGCACGACCGCGCTCGCATATACCAGCCTCCGAGAAATTCTGCTCACGCGCCCTCCGTCCGCCCGTGATAGAATGAACCGAAGAGTACGAACTTGAACTCTAGAGTTCAATTCTGATTCTATGCAGTCAAGAAGTCAAGACCCGGACGTCACGACCCTGCCCAGGGTGGCGCGGCGGCGCGCGGCGACCCGCGCCCGCATCGTCGCCGCGGCGGCGCGCCGGTTCGCGGACGCGGGCCCGGATGCGGTCCGTCTGGACGAGATCGCAGCAGAGGCCGATATCGCGCGAGGCACGCTCTACAGCCACTTCCGCACGAAGAACGACCTGCTGTGCGCCATTGTCGAGCCGGTGCTGCAGGTCGCGGTGCGGAAGACCGCTCCACTCGGGCGGCTGGATGCCCGCGACGGCATCGACCGCCTGCTGCAGTTGTACCTGGAGCTCTGGCACGCCTACCCCGACGCGCTGCGCATGGCGTACAAGGCGCAGGACATGCCGCTAGGCGACCTGGGGACGCTCCATCGGAGTTTTCTGAAAGGGGTGTTGCGGGTGTTCGAGAACGCGAATCGGGCCGGACTCCTCCGATCGGGCGATCCGATGCTGGCGGGCCACGTGATGCGGCAGATTGCCGTGCCGCTCCTCGAACTGTACGCCCGGCACGCAGATGGCGATCGCCTGTTCGTCGAGGGACTGCGAGGCCTGCTCCTGACGGAAGGTCCACGATAGGCCACGACGAAGGCCGTCCCCTCCGTGCTCTCCATGAGATTCGTGGTGGTCGTCGTGGATGTGGAGTCGGCGGGCTAGCTCTCGCCCACTTCGAGGTGCGTCAGTTCCAGCTTCTTGATCCGGTCGCCGAGCGTCGATCGCTTGATGTTCAGCAACTCCGCCGCCTTCGACTTGTTGCCCCCGCTCACCTTCAGCGCCCAACTGATCAGGTTGGATTCCACCTCTTTCAGGCGGTCGTCGAGCGACACGGCCGACGGGTGCGCGTGCGTCTCGACGATCGGCTGCTGGTCTTCGGCGTACTTGTGGAACAGCACGCTGACGGGGACGCAGCCGAGCCGCACGGTGTCGCACGTGCAGGTCTGGGCGATCCGCTCGCACGCGTTCTCCAGCTCGCGCACGTTGCCGGGCCACGGGTACCGCATGAACGCCTGGAGTACGGCGGGCGAAATGCCCCGCGGCTCCTCGCCCCGCTGGCGGAAGTAGCGCTTGACGAAGTGGTCGACCAGGATCGGGATGTCCTCGCGCCGGTCCCGCAGCGGCGGCAGGTTCACGGGGATCACGTTCAGCCGATAGAACAGGTCGTCGCGGAACTTCCCTTCCGCCGTCAGCGCGCGCAAGTCGCGCTTGCTGCCGGTGATGACCCTCACGTCCACCGGGATCTGCCGGGTTCCGCCGAGGCGTTCGACGACGCGATTCTGGAGCACGCGCAGCAGCTTGACCTGCATAGTCAGCGGCACGTCGTCGATATCGTCCAGGAAGATCGTGCCGCCTGCCGCCAGCTCGAATCGCCCGGGGCGATCCTTGATCGCGCCCGTGAAGGCGCCGCGCTCGTGCCCGAAGAGCTCGGACTCAATCAGGGTTTCGGAGAGGATGGCGCAACTGACCGGCACGAACGGCTTGTGGCGGCGCGAGCTCGACTGGTGAATCAGGTTGGCGATCAGCTCCTTGCCGGTGCCGGTTTCGCCGGACACGAGCACGCTGCTGTCGCTATCGGCAATCACCCGGACGAAATCGAAGACCGCGCGCATGCGCGCACTGCGACCGACGACGACCGAGTCTATGGTAAACGGGGCATTGGCCATGGGGGATGGGGTTCCGGATAATTCTAGCAGATGTCGCGAGCGCCCGCGGTATACTGATTGTGCGCGAGCGGGCTCTCGCGCGATACGGCTTGCTTCCTTCGATTCTGCACGCACCAATCCAAGTGCTTTCTGGAGTCTTCATGATTTCGCGTGAACGCGTACAGGCGGTCATCGAACGGATCCGTCCCCTGATCCAGGGCGACGGCGGCGATATCGAACTCGTGGACGTCGTGGACAACAAGGCCAAGGTGAGGCTCACCGGCAACTGCGTCGGCTGCCCCAGCGCGCAGATGACGCTCTTTATGGGCGTCGAGATGGCCATCAAGGAAGAGATCCCCGAGTTCGAGGAACTCCAGGTCGTGTAGCGACCTCCGCCTCGACCCGCCGAACGAGATGTCGCCAGCGACCGGCGGACCCTCGCTCCTACCCTCCGATCTTCGTCGTGGACGACGAGGTCGTCTGGCTGTTCTGGGTGGCGGCGGCCGGCACCGTTCCGGCCGCCGTGACCGTGCCTCCTGACACCGTCACGGTGCTGCCGCTCGAATCGAGCGATGCCTGCTGCAGCGCCTCGAAATCGGTCAGTGATCGTGCGTAGTCGAGCATCGCCCCCAGCTCGTTGTTGCGAGCCTGCGCCAAGTCGCGTTGCGCCTGCACGACCAAGAAACTCGTGGACATCCCGACCTCGAAACGCTTCTGCTCAGCATCGACCCGCCGCTCGGCCAGGCCGCGAGCGGCCCGGCTGGTTTCGATCCGGCTGGCGTTCATCTCGAGCTGCCAGCCAGCCTGGCGAATCTGGCGGACGATGCGCATCTCGAGGCTCTGCAGCCGCGCGTACGCCTGTGCCTCCTGCACCCGCGCCCCGGCCAGCGCCGCATCGTCGAAACTCTGGCCAAGCGGATAGCTCACGCTCACTCCCACCGTCCACGTCGGAAACTCGCGCGCAAACACCTGTCGGATCGCCTCGTTGTAGGCAAGCTCCTCCTGGCCCACGATCGTGCCCGGGAAGCTACCGACACGATTGAGGCGGGTTCCGGCCAGCCCTGCGCCCTGGACGTTCGCCTGCAGCCGCACGTCGGGGAGGCGCTGGTTCGCGTAGTAGCGGGTGGAGGTCCGGGTGTTCTCCAGTTCCTTGCGCGCGCGGACGAGGTCCTGCCGACCACTCAGCGCCGCATGCACCGCGTCGTCGATGCTCGGAAGCGGCGCCCCTATCGGCGGGAGGTCTACGGCGGTGATCGTCGTGGTCCAGAACGCGGCGTCTGTCGCGTCGAGGATCAGCAGCCGCAGCCGGTCCTCGGCCTGCCGCGCCGTCACCCGCGCCACGGTCAACGCCTCCTGCCGTTGCGCCACCTCGGCCTGGGCCGCCAGCAGATCGAGTTCCGGCATCTGCCCGACGGCGACGCGCGCCGTGTTGTGACGCACGAGCTCCTCCGACAGGGCGAGCGATTGCCGCTGGACGTCCACCGAGGCATCGGAGGCGACCAGATCCCAGTAGGCCCGCTTGACCGAGTCCAGTGTCCGCACGACCGCCTCGCGGAAGCGGGTGTCGGAGATCTCGCGATTCCGCTTGCTGATAATCAGCTGCTGTCGCGCGTTGTCGATGGTGAAGTCGCGCAGCAGCGGTTGAGAGAGCGTCGCCTGCAGCCGCGACGTGAGGCTGGGATTGAAGTTCGTGAACGCGCTGGTCGTGGACGTCCGCGACCCGTCGATCCCGACAACGTAGCTGGTCCCCAGCCACCTCAGCCGATGGGCGACGCTGACGCTCCCCGAGAACAGGTCGGTCGCGACGCCGTTGCTCCCGACGAGGAAGCTGGTCGGAGGCTGCACCTGGCTGGTGCGCGTGAAGGCGCCGCTCAGCGTCGGGACGAACGCACTGGCCGCCTGCGAGGCGCGTGCGGCGCTCACCTGCGGCTCGAGGCGATCGACCTGGAGGTCGAGGTTGTGCTCGAGCGCGAGGCGAACGGCCTCATCGACACTCAGGCGGATCGACGGACCGTCGGCGCCCCCGGCCGCCGCCGACCGCGGCGCCGGCGGCCCCTGTGCGCGCGCGATCGAGGGCCCCACCACCAGGCTCAGCGCCGCCACCAGCACCAGAAGCGGCGCGGCCGCGGTGACCGCGTCCCGCGCGGTCTCTCGCGCGCGTCTCCCGAAGCCCATCGACTTCAGATCGTCGAACAACGAATAGGCGACCGGCGTCACGACGAGTGTCAGGATCAGCACGAGCGTCTGTCCTCCGATGATGATGAAACCGATGGCCCGGTTCGTCCCCGCGCCGACACCGCCCGACACCACGAGCGGGATCATCCCCGCCACGAACGCCAGCGTCGTCATCAGGATCGGCCGCAGCCGATCGCGGCTCGACTGCACGATCGCCAGGTGGCGCTCCATCCCCGACTCATGCAGCTGGTTCGCATGATCGATCTGCAGGATCGAGTTCTTCTTGACGACCCCGAACAGGACGAGCAGGCCGAGGGCCGACATGACGTTCAGCGACTGTCCGGTGATGAGCACCGACACCAGCGCGAACGGCAGCGTCAGCGGCAGCGACAGCAGGATCGTGACCGGGTGCAGCCAGGATTCGAACTGCGCGGCGAGAATCAGGTACATGAAGACCAGCGACAGCGCGAACGCGAGGCCGAAGTTGATGGCGGCGCGGCCGAGTTCACGGGACCGCCCGGCAAAACGCATCCGATACGTCGCACCGAGATTCAGCGTGTCGGCCGCGTCCTGCATGGCCGTCATGACGGGAGTCTGCGACACCCCGGGCAGCAGGCTCGCGTACACCGTCACCTGCCGCTGCCGGGTCAGGCGCATGATCTCGGAGGGCGCATCGCTCCTGGCGAAGCTCGCGAGGTTGTCGAGCGACACGCTGCCGAGCCGGCTCGACGGGACGGTCAGCATGGCGAGCGCGCTTTCGGCCGTCCGGTCCGACGGCTGTGCCCGCAGGAAGACGTCGTACTGCTCCCCGCCTTCGTTGTAGGTGGTGACCTGGTCGCCACCGACGAGCAACCGCAGGGCCTCCGCCGCCTCGGCGATCTGCACGCCAAGATCCGACGCCTTGGCGCGGTCGATGCGGACCGCGAGTTCAGGCTTCCCGATGTTGAGGGAGGTGTCCACGTCCACGACGCCCTTGATCTGGCGCGCCTGCGCCGCGACCTTCGAGGCGGCCACCTGCAACGTCTGCAGGTCGGGCCCGTTGATGACGAACTGGATCTCGGCGGACTGCGCGCCGCCCCCGCCCATGCCGCCGGACTGGCGGACACCCGTCCGCAACCGCTCGGCGGAGAACGCCGGCAGCAGCTTGTCGCGAACCTCCGACATGATCGCGAACTGGTCGCGCGACCTCGCCTCGATTGGCGACAGCCGCGTGTAGACGGTCGCCACGTTCCGGGTGGCCGCGCTGTCGTCCGCCACGGTGACCAGCGTGTACTGTGCCTCCGGAATCCTGGCCCTGACTTGCGTCGCCACCCGGTTGGCAATCAACTCGGTCGCCTCGAGGCTGGTCCCTTCCGGCGCGCGGATGCCGACCTCGAACTCCGACTGGTCGTCGATCGGCATGAAGGTCTTCGGCGCCAGCACCGCGAGGGGCACGCTCGAGAGCAGCACGAGGAACGCCGCCGCGGCCACGATGCCCCGGTGGTGGAGCGCCCACTCGAGCAGGCGCGTGTAGGTGCGGTCGATCGGGTGGAAGAACCCCGAGTCGCGCGAGGTGTGCCCGCTCCCACCGCTCCCCGTCACGTTACTGTCACCCCGGCGCCGCAACCACCTGGCCCCGAGCATCGGCGTCAGCGTGAAGCTCACCAGCAGCGACACCATCACCGCGAACGCCATCGTCAGGCCGAAGCTCTTCATGAACTTGCCGACGATCCCCCCCATGAAGCCCAGTGGGAGGAAGATGGCGACGAGCGACATCGTGGTGGCCAGGACCGCCAGGCCGATCTCGCGCGTCGCCTCCACCGCCGCCTGCATCGGGGGCATCCCCTTCTCCTCGATGAACCGGTAGATGTTCTCGAGGACGACGATCGCGTCGTCGATGACGATCCCGACCGACAACGTCAGCGCGAGCATCGTCATCATGTTGAGCGTGAATCCCTCGTACCAGATCAGGCCGAAGGTGGAGATGATCGAGGTCGGGATCGCGATGGCCGCGATGATCGTGGTGCGCAGGTTGCCCAGGAAGACGAAGACGACGAGCGCCGCCAGCAGCGAGCCGAGCACCAGGTGTTCCCCGACACTCCGGATCGACGACTTGATGAACTCCGACTGGTCGCGCACGATCCGGACCTGGTAGCCCGGAGGAATCGTCGCGCGCAGGTCGTCGAGGCGAGCCTTGATCCTCGCCACGACCTCGACGGCATTCGTCCCGGACTGGCGCCGAATCGGCATGACCACGGCCGGTCGGCCGTTGACGTTGGCGACCGACTCCGGATCCGCCATTCCGTCTTCGACCTTCGCGACGTCGCCGACCGTCACCGGGTGCGACTCCCGCTGACGGACGACGACCTGGTTCAACTGCTCGACGCTGCGGACGCGGCCCTGCGTGCGGAGTGTGAGCGTCTGCGGGCCGAGTTCCACACGGCCACCGGGCACGTCGAGGTTCTGCGCCTGGAGCGCCCGCGACACGTCGGTCACCGTCAGGTTGTAGGCCCGCAGCCGGTTGGCGTCCACGTTGACGTTCACCTGGCGGGCGCGGCCGCCGACGACCATCACCTGGCCGACGCCGTCCACGCTCTCCAGCTGGCGCCTCAGGACCTTGTCGGCGTACTCGCTGATGTCGCGGATCGGGCGTGGCGCCGACAGGACGAGCGTGATGATCGGCGACGCGTCCGGGTCCATCTTCTCGATGGTGGGCTGGCGGACCGTCCTCGGGAGCTGCGAGAGAACCCGGTTGACCCGGTCACGGACTTCCTGCGCGGCCACCTCCACGTCCTTCTCGAGCAGGAACGTGACCGCGACGATCGACACCCCCTCGGCCGACGTCGAGCGAAGCTCGTCGATGCCGCTGACGGTATTCACCGCTTCCTCGATCTTGTCGGTGACCTCCGTCTCGATCTCCTCCGGTGCGGCGCCCGGGTTCCGGGTCGTCACGACGACGGTCGGGAAATCGACCTTGGGAAGGCGATCGACCCCGAGTTGTGTGAAGGAAAAGGCGCCGACGACGGTCAGCATCAGGATGAGGACGGTGGCGAACACCGGCCTTCGCACGCACAGGGCGGCAAGCCACTGCATGGTCTACGCTCCTTCGCTCACCGTTATCGCCCAATGCCCGGCGCACCCGAGACGCGCACCTTCACGCCATCCGTCAGTTGCGGCACGTTCGTCACGGCCACCGGGCCGCCATCGCCGACGCCAGACGCGATCTCGACCAGCGAGCCCGACGACTGCCCGAGTGTCACCACATGCTCCTCCGCGCGGTCGCCCCGCACGACGAAGAGGCGGCTGACGCTGCCGTCGGTGCGCACGGCCGAGGCGGGCACCATCCACACCATGTCGGTCGTGGCGCTCTCGACGAGCGCCGATGCGAACAGGCCGGGCTTCAGCAACCCGTCCGGGTTCGGCACCACGGCTTCCACCGTGAGCGCGCGCTGGTCGGCGCGCAGGGCCGGCGAGACGAAGCGGACGTGGCCGGCGAACGCGCGGCCGGGGTACGCGTCGACCTGCAGCGTCAGCGCCTGGCCGGCCTTGATCGCAGACAGCATCTGCTCGGGCACCGTCAGCTCGACGCGCAGCGGGTTGATCTTCACGACAGTCGCCACCTTGGTGCCGCGCATGACGAAATCGCCAACGCTGACTTTTCGCTCCACCACGAGACCCGCGAAGGGCGCCCGCACGGTCGTGTCGTCCAGCGCCTTGCGCGCCAGCGCCAGCCGGGCGCTCGCCGCCTCGTACTGCCGGAACATTTGCCGCGCGCTGTTGCCCGCCGCCTCGTACTGGTTACGCGTCGCTTCCACCTGGGTGCGGCGCTGATCGTACTCAGCCTGCGACACGACGCGCTCGTCGCGCAAGGTGCGGATGCGGGTGAAGTCTGCCTGCGCCAGCTCGCTGGAGGCCTTCGCGGAAGCGACCTCGGGCACGCGCTCGGCGTCGAAGGGCTCACCCGGCTTCAGCACGAGCCGGGCCTCCAACTGCGCAACGTTCGCCTCTGCCTCGCGGGCGGACGCCTCGGCCTCGACCGGCGCGACCCGAATCAGCGCGTCGCCCTCGCGGACGCTCGTGCCTCGCTCGACGGGCGTCGCCACGACACGACCCCCGGTCTCCGCCGCGACCTCGGCCTCTTCCTGGGCCACCAGGCTGCCGGTCAGCCTCAGCGTTCTGGCGATCGACTGCCGAACGACGGGCACGACCGTCACGGTCACCACCGTGTCGGTGCCGTCCGTTTTCGCGTCGGCACGGCTGCGGTTGCACCCGGGCACTACCATCGCCAGCACGACGACGAGCACCCGAGGTCCGACAATCGAGAGGAATGGCCTTCCCTTCATCGAGCGCTCCTGTCACCAAAGGTATCGACCGAGATTCGGACCACCGCCCGGCCTCCGGCCGTCGGCTCCGGTGCGGCCACCGGTGCGTGAGTGCGTCCGGTGAACACAGCCTGAGCGCGCGAGACGCGAACGGCGACGGCAGGGATGAGGGAGAGCCCCGCGCGGAGCCGACGGAAGTTGTCCGGGCGAGGCGCAGCGGACTTCGCTCTTCAGGATGCTAACACTTTGACGCGAGGCTTCGCTGGTCGCTTGACGACGGTCGGCTGGTCGGCGTATCTAGAGTTGATAGAACATATCAAGCGTTCGGTTTGTTTTGAAGCGCCGATTGGCCGCGGAAACGGGCGTCATCGCCCGGGTTGAAGGCGGCCTCAGATCCCCGGTAGGCCGTGAACGGCGTGTCCGTGCCTATCCTCGTGGTGAAGGTGCCATCGCCAATCAGGAGGGCAACGACGCTCGCCGAAGGCGAACGAAGGCTGGTCCATCTCAGTCGTAGACTGTCTCCTGGTACTCCGCCGCATCGATGCAGGCCTCGATGACGGTCGGACCGTTGGCGACAAAAGCTTGGTCGAGTGCTTGCTCCAGTTCGGCGGGAGTGCGTACCCCGATGCAAGGCGCACCAAAGTAGTGCGACGGCGTCGGCCTGCACTCCTCGCGCCGGAGTCGGGTGCCATGCACCGGGAATCCTCGCTTGATCTGCTTCACCTCGATCAGCGACAGACACCCATCGTCGAGCACGACGATCGGGATCGTCAAGCCAAGTCGGACGGCGACGGCAACCTCGCCGCAGGTCATCTGGAAGCAGCCGTCGCCGACGATGCACAGCACCGGCAGGTCGGGCCTGGCGAGCTTCGCAGCGATGGCCGCCGGGAGGCCGAACCCCATCGACGACCAGTTGTTGGTCACCAGGCACTGGCCGGGGGCGTGCGCCGTCCACTGGCTCGCGATCTGGTGGGTATGGGCTCCGACGTCGTACGTCAGGATCCCTTCGCGCGGCAGGACCCGCCGGGCGACGTCGATCGCCTGGTGAGGGGCGAAACCCGGCGAGGCTGTCCGCAGCGCCGCCTGGAACTGCTCGCGGTGACGAACTGCCGCGTGTCGGGGCCAGTCGTTCGGGCTCGCGAGCTGGCGCACCAGACGCTCGAGCGCCGCGTCCAGGTCACCGACCGCCTCGTGTGCCACGACGACGGACGGGTCGGCATCGACGCGCTCGACATCGACGCTCACGAGCGGTACCGAGCCGATCCACTGCTCGTACTCCACCTCGGCGACGTCGTACCCCAGGCTCACGATGAGATCCGCCGACCGGAGGAACTGGCGCTGCAACTGGCGTCGCGCGCGCTCGATGCAGCCGATCGACAGCGGGTGGTCTTCGTCGATCATCCCTTTGGCCATCGTCGTCGAGGCAAAGGGAATCTGATGGTGATCGACGAACGCCCGTAATAGCGCGGGATTTCGCAATCGCCTCGCCGACGCGCCGATGACGGCCATCGGACGGCGCGCCGCGCGCAGCATCTGCCCGACGCGCTCGATATCGGCGTCCGGGGCGGAAGGGAGCCTCACCCCGTCCGACAGAGGCGGAACGGCCTCCCCGGCCTCAGCGAGCGACACGTCTTCGGGCAGGTCGAGATGGATGGGCCCCGGCGGCTCGCTGAGCGCCACGGTGAGCGCCTCGCGAAGCGCCGCGGCCACCCGCCCGCCGCGCAGCGGGTAGGTGGCCTTGGTGATTGGCCGGAAGAGCGCATGGTGGTCGATGACCATCTGCACGCGGCGACCGAGCTGATCCGTGGGAACGTTGCACGTCACCGCCACCAACGGCGAGCGATCGAGGTACGCACAGCCCACCCCGGTGGTCAGGTTGGTCGCGCCGGGTCCCATCGTGGACAGGCAGAACCCGGGCCGTCCCGTCAGCCGCGCCATGACCTCGGCTGCGAATCCCGCGGATCCTTCGTGGGCCATCAGCACGAACTCGATGCCGCCCGCGCGCGCGGCTTCGAGCAGCGGCAACACGTTGCCGCTGGGGATGCCGAACGCGTGTGTCACGCCGGCGTCCCGCAAGATCCGAACAATCAGGTCAGCGTTGTTCATCGCCTTCCCTCCGCGCTGGTCGCTACCGGGCCGGCGCCTGCGGCGCCGGCAACAGCTTGCGCGGCAGCTTCTCGTCACGCATCGCGGTGTCGTAGGCGACGCTCGCGACCACCACCGCCATTTGCAGCATATCGTCGCGCTGCACGTGGTCCACGTAGTCCATGTTGGAGTGATGAGTGCGTGAGTTGTATTCCAGCCGGTCCTGGATGAACTGGAACGCCGGAATGCCCACGTCGTCGAACGAGACGTAGTCCGACCCGCTCACCGCGCGCCCCGCCAGCGTCGTCACGCCCAGATCCCGCAGCGGTTCAATCCACTGCTGGAAGATGGGGCGAACCGCCTGGTTCCCCTGCATCCAGATGCCGCGGATCCGGCCCGAGCCGTTGTCCACGTTGTAGTACGCCGCCAGTTTCTCGTGATCCGGTTTCACCTTCATCGTCGCCACGTCGGCAAGGTGGTCGCGGACGTACGCCTTGGAGCCCAGGAGACCCGACTCCTCGGCGTCCCACAGCGCCACGCGAATCGTCCGACGCGGCTTCGCGCCAACCGCCTTGAGGATGCGCACGGCTTCCATCATCACCGTCGAGCCCGCGGCATCGTCGGTCGCGCCGGTCGCGCCCGGCTCGGTGTCGAAATGCCCGCCGAGCAGCACCACTTCGCTCGCGAGGTCGCTCCCGGGCAATTCGCCGACGATGTTCATGCCGTTCATGTCGGTCTCGTCGAAGAACTGCGTTTCGATGTTCACTTCCATCTTCACGGGCACGTTCTTCTCGAGGATCCGCACCATGCGGTTGTACTGCTCGACGGCGACGGTCACCGACGGCACCATCGTCTTGCCCGCATTCACGGTGTCGTGTGGCCCCGGGCCGCCGACGAACACCGTCCCGCCGTCAGTCCGCTGTGTCATGGGCGTCATGTTCTCCATGCCGCCCGCCGCGACGATCGACACGTCGCTCCCGCGATCGATCGCCGCCACGACCTTCTCAGCCACGAAGAACTGGTTGATCTTGTCCTGGAGGGTCGGGCCCGCAGGCCGGCGCGCGGCGCCGCGCGCCGGCGGGATCGGCATCGCTTCCGCTTCCTTCAGCAACGCGTCGTCCATTCGCCACGCCACGCGGCCTTCGAGCATTTTCACCTCGCGGGGCGGCTGCGTCAGCACGACCTTGCCGGCGAGCTTGCCCCGGTACTTCTCGAGGTCGGCCTCGGAGCTGATGACGACGTGTACGACGTCGGCGACGACGGCGCCGTTCGTGCCAGGGGTCCACGCCCGGACGGTGCCGATAATCGGCATCACCTGCGGGTCGGTCATCTGGGCGTAGAACTTCTTCAGCTGCCACCCCTTGCCGAACGGCCATTTCTCGATGTGCACGTTCGAGAAGCCGAGCTCGGTCATCTTCTTCACCGCCCAGTCCGCGGCCTGTTTGTAGCCGGGGGATCCGGTGATGCGAGGACCGTACACGTCAGCCATCCAGCTCTCGATCTCCATCGCCTGCGAGCGGTTCAGGCCTTCGTCACGGATCTTCGTCAGCATCTGGTAGTCGAGCTTCTCGCCCGCCTGCGCGTAGAGGCCCACGACGGCCACGGCGCAGACGACGAGCATCGCGAACAGACGTCGATGTGTCACATGCCCTCCAATACACAACGGCCGCGCCCGATGAGCAGACGGGCCGCGTGCCCTTCGTGACGTGCGTGTCCTTCGTGGGACGCCAGGCGCCATCTGTCAGGCGCCGGTCGCACTCTTGCGCCCTTCCCGACTAGAAGTCGAACCTCAGGCCGACCTGCTGCCGGCGCATCGGCAACGCGCTCTGCGGCAACTGGTACGACGACGACAACTGGTTCCCCTGGAACTGGATGAAGTTCGTCGTGTTGAGGAGGTTGAACATCTCCCAGAAGATCGCCGCGCCGAAATGCCCCTTGAACCTGAAGTTCTTGCTGACGCGCAGGTCCACGTTCTTCTCGCTGGCTCCCCTCAGCGAGTTGCGGGGCAGCGGCCGGGCGTACACCACGTTCGCGTTGGTCGCGCTGTAAGGCAGCGCACTGTAGTATCGGGCGATCCCGGCGAGCTGGAAGTCGAGCGGGAGGAGGTACGAGAAGTCGCACGCCATCACATGGCGTCGGTCCTCGCTCGTCGGCCCGTCGTCGACGCTGATGTCCAGTGGATTCGTGGCCGCGCCGCCGCCGACTCCCGTGGCGGAGCTGTTGGATGTCGCCCTGCTCAGGGTGTATGACAGGCCGCCGCGCAACTTCTTGCCGCGGTATTCGATGCGGGACTGCAGCGCCTTGTACTCGATGTATCCGAGATTCTCGTACGTGTTGAACGCGCCGAACCGAGGGTCGATGGTCACCCAGGTCCCGGCGGCGTTCTTGTTGATGTTGATGTTCCGCTGCAGTACCACGTCGTAGCCGTGCGAATACACGAAGTCAGCCTGCACGTAGACCCGGCTCTTGAACTCGTGGGTGAAGCCGGCGGTCGCCTGGAACGAGTACGGGATGTGGAAGTTCGGGTTCATGCCGGTGGCCGTCTGCGTCGCCGCGTTCGACGGCGGCGGGAAACCCGGGAAGACGCTCGCAAGGTAGGCCCGTGCTGCCGTCTTGCTGCCGTTCGGGTCAGCCGCGTTGTAGAACGGGTTCTGGGTCGGGTCGTTGGCGTTGATCGTGATGCGGTTGGTGGTCAGCAGCGTCTGGTTGATGTAGGTGTCGTTGTAGTTGAAGTGATTCTGGTCGTAGAAGATCCCGGCGCTGCTGCGAATCGTCGTCCGGCGGTCCGCGGTAGGCACCCACACGAAGCCGAGGCGCGGGGACACGTTGTTGAGGTCGCGGTGCACCTGGCTCAGTGGCGCCTGGCCGCCGAAGTTGCTGACGAACCGCTGGTTGTAGGTGTCCACTAGCTCGTTGCCGACCAGGATCGTATTGTCCACGTCATAGCGGAGGCCGAGGTTCAGCGTGAGGGCGTTGCTCACCTTCCAGGTGTCCTGCAGGAAGACGCTCGGGTTCCATTTCGCCTGCTTGTAGGTGGCGGTGCCGACGGCGAGGCTCAACTGATACGGGTAGCTGGTCGGGTCGGCGATGTTGAACACCCGGTCCTTGTCGAACGACCAGCGTCCCTTCTGCGACGCGTCGATATCCATGATGAACTCGACGCGCGCCAGTTGCCCGCCCACCTTGAACTGGTGCCTGCCCTTCACGAACATGAAGTTGTCGATCACGTAGAAGTTCGACTCGCCCTCGACGCCGCCGGTGGTGGCCGACCCGAACGAGGCGCCCGGGTAGGTGCGCTCGGTCCAGAGCGGGTTGTTCTTCAAGCCGTTGAGCAGCTCGAGGCCATAGACCCCGGCGAGGTTCGACGTGATGGCCAGCTTGTTGACGCCATAGTACGCGCGGAGTTCGTTGAAGGAGTTGTTGCTCAGCGTGCTGGTCCAGTTGCCGAGAACCGACCAGAGCGGCCCGTTGAACGTGGCGCGCTTCTCGAGCGTCCAGAGCGGGCTGCTGTTGCAGCCATCGCCGCCCTGGCCGCTGCAGTTCGAGTCAGTGCGGAACGTCTGGCTGTGGCGGACCGACAACCGATTCCTGTCGTTGAGGTTTGCGTCCGCCTTCACCATGTAGACGCGGCTCGTGTTCTTCGCGGGGATGACGGCTGGCTGGCCCTGGTCCCGCCAGTACTGCGAGATCGCCAGGATGGCGTCCTGGTTGTTGTCGAAGGCCTCGGCGCCGCCATAGAAGAACGCCTTGTTCCTGACGATAGGCCCGCCCAGGAACCCACCCGCCCGGAACTGGTGGAACGGCGGCACGGAGGCAAGGTAGTTCGGCTTGCTGCGATCGTAGTTGCCGCTGGCGTCCTTCTGGAACAGGCCGGCGAAGGGCGGCGTGTCAAGCTTGTTGTTCCGGTAGAAGCCGTAGCCCCGGCCGGAGAATGTGTTCGACCCGCTGCGGGTGATGACGTTCAGCACGCCGCCCGACGCCTGGCCGAACTCCGCCGAGAAGCCGTTGGTCATCACCTGGAATTCCTGCACCCAGTCCTGCGGATACGACTCGGCCTGGGTGCCGTAGAACTGCTGGGCGTTGCTTGCGCCGTCCACGAAGACCTGGTTCTGGTACTGACGCTGGCCCGCGGTCGAGAACCCCATCGCACCGCCGCCGCTCGACGTGACCCCGGGTGCCAGCTTGGCGAGGTCGGCGAAGTTGCGGCCGATCGTCGGCAGGTTGTCGATCTCCTTGCTGTCCACCATGCCGCCGAGGGTGGCCTGCGTTTCCACGAGCGCCGCCCGGCCGGTCACCTCGACCGTTTCCTGGAGGCTACCCACCTTCAGCGTGAAATCGGCGGTCGCTTCCTGGCCGACCCGCAGCACGACCGCCTGTTTCCCGGAACCAAACCCTGAGAGTTCGGCGGTCACCTGGTACGAGCCGGCCGGCAGGCTCGGCAGGTAGAACTGCCCCTGCTCGTTGGTCACCCCGGTCCGCGTGAAGTTGGTTTCCGTCTGCCTGACAACCACGCTGGTGCCCGGCAGGACGCCGCCCTGCTCGTCAACGACTTTGCCACGGAGCGTCGCAAGACTGGTCTGCGCCGCCGCCGGGGTCACCGTGACCGTGCCGAGCGTCGCCGCCACGATCACCGTCACCAGTATCCACCGTAATTGTCCGGCCATGCACTGCCTCCCTGTCGCGTTGGACGCGATACGAATCAAGCGGACCGATGGCCACCCACGGGCGATCATCGGCATCGACCGGTCGTGGTCGATTTCGCGGGAGCCTCACGCTTCTGCGGTCTTGGAAAAACTAGCGTAACCTATCGTCAATTCCCGGGCGCGATCCAGCGAATAGTACTCATCGTCCGATAAAGGCCGTTCATGCCCGGGTGAAACCGGGGGCCGTCCACGCCCGGCGAACGCGGCCCGCGGCCGACAATCGCGCCATGAAGAGCGGAATGGTGCATGGTGGGGGTGAGCGGGGTATAGTCGTCGCCACGTCCGTGCGCTTTCTTCCCAGGAGACAGTCCCGTGACCGACACCCGGGCGAGATCCGTCGCGATTGACAAGACCCTCCCGACTGCTCGATCCCGATGGGCGGTGCTGCTGGCGATGAGCGTCGCGGTGTTCGGCAGCTACTACGCCTTTGACGCGATCGGGCCCCTGGCCCCGGTTCTCAGCCGGCAGCTGCACTTCACCGATTCGCAGATCGGCCTGCTGCAGGCGTCCTACAGCCTCCCGAACATTTTCGTCCTGCTCGCCGCCGGCCTCGTCATCGACCGCACTGGCGCGAAGAAGTCGATGATGCTCTTCAGCACGCTGGTCTTCGCGGGTCTCGTCGTGACGGCGCTCAGCCCCCGGATCGGCGTGATGGCATCCGGCCGCGTGATTACCGGGATAGGCGCCGAATCGCTGGCGATGGCGACGCACGTGGCCATCGCGCGCTGGTTTCTCCGCGGCGAGCTGAGCCTCGCCTTCGGCATCAGAACGTCGGTGTGCCGCCTGGGCTCTCTCAGCGCGCAGACGTCCCCGGCGTGGGCCGCGGCTGCGTATGCGTACTGGCGGTGGCCGCTGTTGATGGCCATCGGGTTCGGTGGGGTCTGCGTCGCGGGCGCAGTCTTGTTCTGGATCCTCGATTCACGCGGAGAGCGCCGCTACGAGCTTGGTACGGTGGAACACGGGGGCACCGCCCGGTTCCACGACCTCTTCGTCTTCAACCGGTCGTTCTGGCTGCTCGCGGCGCTCTGCGTCGCGTTCTACGGCTGCATCTTTCCGTTTCAGACCTTCGGTCAGAAGTTCCTGATCGAGGCGCGGCAGGCCACGCCTCGAGCCGCGTCGCTGCTCGTGGGCATGGAGCCGATGTTCTCCCTGCTGTTCATGCCGTTCTTCGGCCACCTCGTCGATCGCCACGGCCGCCGCTCGCTCTTCATGGTGCTCGGGTCGTGCCTGCTCGTTCCCGTGTTCCTGCTGCTGGCCTGGACCGACGTTCCGCCGATCGTGCCGATGGCGTTGATGGGCGTGGCGTTCGCGATGGTGCCCGCGGTACTGTGGATGTCGGTCGTCCTGGTCGTGGACCGCTCCCGCCTCGGGTTTGCCAGCGCGGTCGTGGATGCCATCCAGCAAGTCGGCCTGGTTGGCGTGAACCTGCTGATCGGATGGTCCAACGACCGCTGGCTGGCCGGCCCGGCCAACCCCGCCGGGTACCGGCCTGGGATGTGGATCTTCACGGCGTTCGCACTGCTCGCGGTGTGCTGTGCCATCGCGCTGCGACGGGTCGAGACGGGGCCGCGCGCTCGAGGCCTGGAGACAATCAGGGCCCACCGCCACTGATGGCTGCGAACGATCCCTGGGAATGAGACGTCATGGAACTGTACCAACTCGAGCACTTCATCGCGGTCGTCGAAGAGCACAGCTTCACCAAGGCGGCCGAGCGGGTCTTCCGGACGCAGGGCGCGGTGAGCGTCACGATTCGAAAGCTCGAGGAAGAGGTCGGCGTGCCGCTCGTGGTGCGAAACCCGCACGAGTGCACGCTCACCGAGGCGGGTCACGCGCTGCTCGAGCACGCACGGCGCATCATCCGGCTGCGCGACGAGCTGCAGTCACGCATGGCGGACATCCGGAACCTGGTGTCCGGTCGCGTCACGATCGCCGCCCATGAATCGGCGGCGCAGTACCTGTTGTCGGCACCGCTGACCGCGTTCCACCTCCAGCACCCCAATATCAAGATCAAGACCAGCCTCTGCGACGGCCATCAGATCGCGCACCTCGTCGCCGAGCGGGACGCCGATCTCGGCTTCGGCATCAGTCAGACGAATCCGCGCGGCCTGCACGCCGAGATGCTCCTCAACGACCCGCTCGTGCTCGTGGTGGCTCCCGGCCACGACCTCACTCGCCAGAGGGACGTCACCATGGCCGACCTGTGTCACGAGCGCTTCGTCATCCATTCGCGGCGAACCCCGATGCTCGCCCTCGTCGATCGCCTGTTCGCCGACCACCGGGTCCCCTTCAACGTCGCGGCGGAGCTCGCGAACTTCGAGACGATCAAACAGTTCGTCGCCACGGGCGGGGGCGTGGCAATCGTTCCGTCGAGTGTCGCCCGGCCGGATCTCGAAACCGGCCGCCTGGTCGCCATTAAGGTTGCCCACCTCCGGATCGACCGCCCGATCGAGGTGGTGTACTCGAAAACCGCCGCGCTCCTGCCCGCCCCGGCCAAGCTCCTCGAGCTGCTCCGCGGCTGGACGTGGAACCGCCGTTCCGGTCCGACGCCGCCGCGACGACGGCGCCGGACCGGGGAGAGCGAGCCGAGCGCCGGTTCGCCCGGAGCATGAACGGCCTTCATCCGACGATGAGCATTTTTCGCTGGATCGCGTGCCGAAACGACGGTAGGTTATGCGCGTCGATCGAAGCGTGATCACTCCGGTTCTCCTTCTTGCCCCCACGGTCCCGACCGCGCCCCATCGACCGCGCACCGGACCGCGAGTGATGAAAGGACGGCTAGTTCAGATGAACCCGTTCCCGCCGATTGCGATCCGCGCCGGTCAACTGATCGACGGTGTCAGCCCGGACCCCCTGCTTGACGTCGTTATCCTGATCGAAGAGGATCGGATCAGTTGCGTGGGCGGGTGCCGCATGCTGCCGAGCGGCGCGCACGTGATCGACCTGACGGCCTACACGGTGCTGCCCGGTCTGATCGACAGCCACACGCACATGTGCTTTGCCCCCGGAGACGGGAAGAACCCCGTTCTCACCAAGTCGATCCCCTTCCGGGCCCTTCAGGGCGCCGCAGCTGCCCGCGCCACCCTGCATGCGGGCTTCACGACGGTGCGCGACATGGATTCGGAAGGCGCGGGTTACGCCGACGTCGCGGTGCGCGACGCCATCCGCGACGGCCTCATCCCCGGCCCGCAAATGCTCGTGTCCACCATGGCGCTGTCGATCACCGGCGGGCACATGAACCACACCGGGCTGGCGCCCGAGATCGATGCCCGGCTGCCGCAGGTCGCCGCCATGGCGGACACGACCGACGAGATGATCAGGGCCGTGCGACAGCAGGTGAAGTACGGCGCGGACTGGATCAAGGTCTACGTCACGAGCAACCTGAAACAGGTCGATCCCACGACACTGGAGCCGATCTCGCAGTACAGCGAGGCCCAACTGCGCGCGGTCGTCGCGGAGGCGCGCCGTTGGCGCAGGGACGTGGCGGCCCACGCGTACGGCGGCGAGGGAGCGACGGCCGCGGTGCGCGCCGGCGTCCGGTCCATCGAGCACGGCATGCTCCTCGATGAGGAAGCTCTGAGGCTCATGGTCGAGCACGGCGTCTACTGGTGCCCGACCTTCGCGAACATGCGCCCGACGCACGCGCTCGCCGGGTACCCGGACCACTTTGTCCGTCGCGTGATGGCGCGCCACAGGGATGCATTTCGGACGGCGCTCGCGTTGGGCGTGAAGATCGTCTTCGGCACCGACGCCGGGCGCGTGGTGCCCGGGACGAACGCCGAGGAATTCGATCTGATGGTGCAGGCCGGCATGGAACCGATGCGCGCGATCCAGGCGGCGACCTCCGTGGCCGCCGAACTTCTCCGCCGCGACGATCAGATCGGGGCGGTCCGACGCGGCTACCAGGCGGACCTGGTCGCCGTCGCCGGCAACCCCCTGGACGACGTGAAGGTGCTGCAGGACGTCCGATTCATCATGAAGGCCGGGACGATCGTGAAGCAACCGGGTGGGTCTGGCGGGAGCCTCTCTTCTGCCAGCGTCCCGGAATCGCGCGCGTTGTGCGCGCAGGAGCAAGCATGAAGCGTCACCTGACGGGATGGTCGGCCCTCGTGGCCTGGTTCATCGGCTCGGCAGTCTGGCTCGCGGGCGCCGGGCCTGTCGTCATCGGACACCTGGACCAGCCGGCGGCCGTCACCGGCCCCCGGTTCGAGTCAGTGCAGCCGGACGTCTTCGGCGTCAGCGGCGGCCAGCCGAACTGCTGGGCCGATTTCAACAACGACGGCAACCTCGATCTGTTTGTCGGCGCGAACGGGAAGGGGCCGAACAGGCTATATGTGAACAACGGCGACGGTACGTTCAAAGAGGTCGCCAAAGACGTGGGCGTGGCCGACACGCTCGACACGCGCGGCGCGGCGTGCGGCGACTTCGACGGCGACGGCCACATCGACATCTACGTCGGCTTCACGAAGCGTTCGGGGGCGGCGAACAAGCTGTACCGGAACGAGGGCAACGGCAAGCACTTCACCGACGTCGCCAGGCAATGGGGAGTGGACCTGTCGGGCATGGAATCGCGCCAGATCGTCTTCCTTGACTACGACAACGACGGCCGCGTGGACCTGTTCGTCGCCGAGCGCGATGCGCCGAACAATCTGTTCCACAACGAGGGCGACCACTACAAGAACGTGGCGAAGGAGATGGGCGTCGACGACCCGCGCAAGACGGTCGGCGCGGTCTGGTTCGATTACAACCAGGACGGCAGGCTGGATCTGTTCTGCGCCAACCAGGACGGCGACAAAAACGGACTGTGGCGCAACGACGGCACGAAGTTCACCGACGTGGCCGGCGAGCTGGGCATGGACGGCATCGCGGAGGGCCGGCTGGGCAGCAACGGGCCGAGCGTGATCGACTTCGACAACGACGGCTTCTTCGACCTGTTCGTCGCCGGCTACGGCCGCAACTTCCTGTACAAGAACGACGGCAAGGGCAGGTTCACCGACGTCGCCGAGCAGATGGGCCTGAAGGGCGGCGAGCGGGCCACGCCGTCGGCGTGGGCCGACTACGACAACGACGGCCGGCCCGACCTGTACGTGTCCTCGTACATCGACAAGCCCGTCAACGAGAAGGACTACTTCTTCCACAACGAGGGGACGAAGTTCGTGGACGTGACGACCGAGCTGTTCCGCAAGCACGGCGCCACGCACGGCGTCGAGTTCGCCGACTTCGACAAGGACGGCGCGATCGACCTCGCGATCTCCAACAACAACCCGGAAGGGAAGAACGCCGTCTATCGCAACCTCCTGCCACCGGCGCAGGCCCGCAAGTCGCTCCAGGTCATCGTCCTCGACAGCAAGGGGCACTCCACGCGCGCGGGCGCCGAGGTCCGGCTCTACGTCGCCGGCACCCGCAAGGTGGTGGGCAGCCGGATCGTGAACACGGGCGGCGGGTACACCTCCCAGAGCCAGACGCCGGTTCACTTCGGGCTCGGTGACGTCAGGAAGGTGGACGTCGAGGTCACGGGATTCACTCCTGCGGGTCGGAAGATCACGCGCGTGGCGAACGTCGATCCCGGCAAGGTGGACGGTCGTATCCTCGTGGTGAAGCTGCCGCAGACCTTTCCGCCACAGTGACAGAGCGGTGCGAGACACCCTTCTTGCAAGGAGCACGTTGATGAGCAACAGAACCTGGAACGTGGCAGTGGTCGGTGCGGCCGGCATGGTCGGCACCGAGATGATCAAGACGCTCGAGCAGCGTCGGTTTCCGGTGAACGAACTGCGGCCGCTCGACGTGGCAGAGGTCGCCGGAACGCCCGTCGCCTTCGCCGGGCGCGCCTGTGCGTGTCTCGAGGCGACCGAGGCGAACTTCGCCGGCATCGACATCGCGATCTTCTCGGCCGGCGGCGATGCGAGTCTCGACCTCGCCCCGAAGGCCGTCCGGCAGGGCGCGGTCGTGATCGACAACAGCTCCGCCTGGCGGATGGACCCGGCCTGCCCGCTCGTGGTGCCCGAAGTCAATCCGCGCGACCTCGCGTGGCACAAGGGGATCATCGCCAACCCCAACTGCTCGACGATCCAGCTGGTGGTGGCGCTCAAGCCGCTCCACGACCGGGCGCGCATCAAGCGGGTCGTGGTGTCCACGTACCAGGCCGCCTCCGGCGCCGGCAAGAACGGCATGGACGAACTGTTGCGGCAGACCAGGGAGATCCTCGAGCACGGCACGTGCAGCCCGCCGCGCACATTCCAGTACCAGCTCGCCTTCAACGTGATCCCGCAGATTGACGTGTTCCAGGACGGCGGCTACACAAAGGAAGAATGGAAGATGGTCCACGAGACCGTAAAGATCATGGGCGACCCCGGCATCAGGGTCACCGCGACCACCGTCCGGGTCCCGGTCTTCATCGGCCACGCCGAGTCGGTCAACATCGAGACCGAGCGCAAGCTGACGGCCGCCGAGGCGCGGGAAATCCTGTCCGCGGCGCCTGGCATCTCGGTGGTGGACGACCCGGCCGCGCGCGCCTACCCGATGCCCGCGCCGACCGCGAACACCGACGCGGTGTTCGTCGGCCGCATCCGCGAGGACAACTCGCTCGATCACGGGCTCAACCTGTGGATCGTCGCGGACAACGTCCGGAAGGGCGCCGCGCTCAACGCCGTGCAGATTGCCGAGCAGTTGGTGGCCGGCAACCTCGTGCGCGTTCCATGAGCATCCCGATCCTCGTCCAGAAGTTCGGCGGCACGTCTGTCTCCACACCGGAACGACGTCAGCAGGTCGTCGGGCACGTCCGACGCGCAATCGCCGACGGGCACCAAGTGGCCATCGTCGTCTCCGCCATGGGCCGGCGCGGCGATCCGTACGCCACCGACACCTTGCTGGACCTGCTGCGCTCGGACGGCGGGCCAGTCGAACCGGACGACTACGACCTGATGTTCACCTGCGGCGAGGCGATCTCGGCCGCCGTGATGTCACAAGCGCTCAAGCGGGCAGGAATCCCGGCGGTGGGCCTGACCGCCGCGCAAGCTCGCATCTACACCGACGGCCAGCACGTCGAGGCCAGCATCGAGGAGATCGACACGTCGCGCTTGCATGCGCTGATGGCCGCCGGGCAAGTGCCCGTCGTCACGGGCGGCCAGGGCGTCGCCCGGGACACCCTGGACTACACGACGCTCGGCCGTGGCGGGAGCGATACGTCCGGCGTCGCGCTGGGCGTCGCGCTCGGCGCGTGCCGCGTGGATATCTTCACCGATGTCGAGGGGGTCGCGGTTGTCGACCCGAGGCTCGTTCCGGGTGCCCGGATGCTGACCCGTGTCAGCTATGCCGCGATGCATGAACTGGCTCGCTTCGGCGCGAAGGTGGTTCACCCGCGTGCGCTGATGGCGGGGTGGGCTGGCCGCACGCCGGTCGTCATCCGCTCGACGTTCTCCGACGCCCCGGGGACAACGATCGGCGAGGTCGAAGACGAGGCCCCGATTGTCGGCCTGGCCCTGCTGCCGGCGATGGAGACGGTTGTCCTCCCGGCCGGAGCGGTCAACGCCGCAACACGCGAGGCCTGGGAGCGGCGCCGGCTGGTGCTCAGCCTTTGCGACAGCCGCAGCGGCGGACTGATCGTGGGGGCGGCCGACGACAAGCGCGCGGAACTGCGCGACGCGGTGGCCGAAGCACGCAGCGATCCGCGCCGGATCGAAGGACGCTGCTGCTGGCTGTCGATCGTCGGCGAGCCGGGCGCGGTTCGTGAGCATCATCCTCAGTGGCTCACTCGGCTCGAGCAGCAGGCGATCGCGGTCTATGGGTTCGAGTTGGCCGGGCGGCGATGCACCTACGTCATTCCCGAGGCCGCACGCGCACGCGCCGCGACCCTCCTTCACGACAGCCTTTGAAGGTCGCAACGACTCTCTCGAGCCTGCCGGAGGTCGCCGTGTCCGTGCTGCCGACTCGTCGGCAGCACGGACGTCACGATCCACCCTGAGCCGGTCGAGGTCTGGCTGACCCGCTCGCTGGTCCCTTCGGCCCCTTCTTGCTCCAATACCTCGCCAGGCCGTGCCAGCAGTGATCCAACGGAACGGCCAGCTGATAGCGCTGTACCCAGCCCTCGTCCGGCAGCCGCTCCCGGAACGTCCGCACCATCCGGTCGACGAACCGTGCCAGCCGCTGCTCGTTGTCCAGTGACTGATCCGCCAGGAGCGCCCGCACGTCGCTCGCCGCCTGGTGCAGCCGTTCCTGGAGGTCCGCCAGGTGTTCCAGCGGCTGCTCGAACCCGCCGAAGTGCGTGAGGAAGACTCGCTGGGGATTCCACGCGCGTATCAGATCGAGGCTCGCGTCCCAGGCGTCCAGGTCGATGTCGGGCGGAGGCGTAGGCGGCACGACCAGCAGCGGCGCGCCAATCCGGATGCCGCCGGTGTCGCCAACGAACGCCGTGCCGCTGGACGTGTCGAAGTAGCTGACGTGATGCGACGCGTGCCCCGGCGTGTAGGCCACGCGCACGTTCGTGCCCGCGATGCGCAGCACTTCCCCACCCGTCAACGGATGAACATTCGCCGCCGGCACTGGCGGGATCTCACCCCAGAGCCGATCCATGTGTTCGCCGTACAGCCGCGTCGCGCTCGACACGAGCTTTGACGGGTCGATGACGTGCGGCGCCCCGCGCTCGTGCACGTACACCTGGAGGCGCGGGTTCGATCTGACCATGACTCCGACGCCGCCGGAGTGGTCCAGGTGGATGTGCGTCACGAGGACCGCCTCGACCTCCTCGAGTGCATGACCCACAGCCCCCAGCGCCGCGCGGAGACCATCGAGGCCGGTGGTGGGACCTGGGTCCACGAGGGCCAACCCGTCGGGCCCCTCGATCAGGCAGGACGCGATCACGCCAGGCTGCCCCATGAAGTCGATATCGAGTGTCTTCACCATGCGTTCACTCCGCGACGATGGCCGCGGGCCCCTCGTGGTGCCGCGGCTTCCTCATCAGGAACACGAGCGGGAGCATCAGGAGGAACACGACGGCGAGGAACTTGAATCCGTCGATGAAAGCGAGCATCGCCGCCTGTTTCTGCACCATCCCGAACAGCGCGGCGTGCGCCCGGTCGGTCGCCGTGGCGAGGTCCGACCCGCGGGCCACGAACGTCGATCGCAGGTTCTGGAACATCAGTTGGGTCGACGGCGTGTAGGCGCTGATGTGCGCCCCGAGCACGTTGAAGTGCTCCTGGCGATCCCGCGCCAGCACGGTCTGGATCATGGCGATTCCGGCGGCGCCGCCGATATTGCGCAGCAGGTTGAACATGCTGGTCGCATGCCCCATGTCCTTCGCTGCGATCCGGTCCATCGCCACCGTCGTCAGCGGCACGAACAGCAGGCCGAGGCCGATACCCTGGACGAATTGCGGCCAGAAGATGTCCCAGAACCCGGCCTGCAAGTTCAGCCACCCCATCCAGTACATGGTCACCGCGTTCAGCAGGAACCCGAGCCCGAGCATCCGCCGGGGGTCCGTGCGATTCATCAGCAGGCCCACCACCGGCATCGCGACGAGCGAGCCGAGCCCGCGCGGCGCCATCGCGTAGCCCGCCTGGAGCGCCGGGTAGCCGAGCAGCGTCTGCAGCAGCACTGGCATCAGGACGAGGCTGCCATAGAGCCCGAATCCCATCGCGGTGATCAGTACCACGCCGGTGGCATACGTCGGCTCCCTGAAGAGCCGGAGATCGACGACGGGATCGCGCGCCAGCAGCGCGTGCACCACGAACCCGCCCAGGCCGATGACCGCCGCAGCGGCGAGCGTGACGATCAGGTCGGACGAGAACCAGTCCTCCTGCTGTCCCTGGTCGAGGCCGATCTGCAGCGCGGCAATGCCGATGGCCAGCAGCCCGATCCCCCAATAGTCGATCTTCGCCGTCCCGCGCGTGATGTAGGGCGGGTCGAAGATGTAGGCGCGCAGCATCATGAAGGCGATGATGCCGAACGGCAGGTTGACGTAGAAGACCCATCGCCAGGAGTAGTTGTCGGTGAGCCACCCGCCGAGCACCGGCCCGAGCACCGGGGCCACGACGACGCCGAGACCGAAGAAGGCCATCGCCTTGCCGCGGTCCTTCGGCTCGAACGCCTCGAGCATGATCGCCTGCGACAGCGGCTGCATCACGCCGCCCGTCAACCCCTGGACAATACGCCAGAGCACCAGGATCGGCAGCGATGTCGCGAGGCCACACAGCAGCGAGGCCACCGTGAAGCCGGCCACCGACAGCAGCAGCAGGCGGCGGCGGCCGAAGTAGTTCGCCAGCCACCCTGTGATGGGCAGGATGATCGCGTTGGCGGCAAGGTACGAGGTGAGCGCCCAGGTCGACTCCTCGATGCTCGCGGACAGGTTGCCGGCGATGTGCGGGAGCGACACGTTCACGATGGTGGTATCCAGCACCACCATGAAGGTGCCGAACATCACCGAAATCGCGATGGTCCAGGGGCTGGGCGTCGGTCGCGGGCCTTGCACACCGCTACCTCGTGTAGACCGTCGGCACCACGGACATGCCGGGGCGCAGCAGGTGATCTGGATCTTGTCCCGCGTCGAGCACGATCTTCACCGGGACGCGCTGCACCACCTTCACATAGTTTCCCGTGGCGTTCTCCGGGGGCAGCAGGCTGAAGCGCGCGCCCGTCGCCGCGGCGATACTGTCGATCGTGCCCGCGTAGCGGCGGCCGTAGGCATCCACCGAGATGGACACACGCTGGCCGGGCCGCATCTCCTTCAATTGGGTTTCCTTGAAGTTCGCGGTGACCCAGATGTCCTCGACCGGCACGATCGCCAGCAGCGGCTGGCCAGGCTGGATGACCTGCCCCGGCTCCACGCTCTTCTTGCTGACGCGTCCCGCGATGGGCGCCTTGATCGAGGTGTAGGCCATGTTCAGGTTGGCCTGCTCCAGCGCGGCGCTGGCCTGCCGGACCCGGGCTGCCGCCGACTGCGCCCTGGCCCGGGTCACGGTGACCTGTTCCGGTGCGGTGTGCGCCGTGCGCAGGTCCGCCTGCGCCTGGGTGAGCGAGCCGATGGCCTGCACCCGGCGGCTGTCGGCCACCGACACAGCCTGCGTGGCCTCGCTGATCACGGCCTGTGCCGACTCCACGCCAGCTCTTGCCGCCTCGGCCGCCGCCACCGCGGCGTCGTATTGCTGCTGCGACACCTCGTCCTTGACGATCAACTGCTTCATGCGATCGAGGTCGCGGCCCGTGCGCGTGGCGTTCGCCGTGGCCTCCTTCAACCGGGCCTGCATGGAAGCCAGCCGGGCGCGGGCCCCCTCCACGTCACGGGTCGCCGCCTCGGTCCCGGCCTGGGCCCGCTCGACGTTCGCCCCGGCGGAACTGACCTGGCTGGCCGTGGTCGTTGCCGTGATGGGGATGCCCGCCTGCGCCCCGGCCAGCGCCGCCTGCGCGTCCGCGAAGTCGGCTTCGGCGCGCTGAAGCGCCACTCGGTAGTCTCTCGGATCCACCTCGACGAGCACGCTGCCCGGCTGCACGACGTCGTTCTCGTTCACCTTCACAAAGAGAACGGTTCCTCCGACGCGAGCGGCGATCGGCACGATGTGCCCGTCGATTTGCGCGTCGTCGGTCGATTCCCGCCCGCTGTAGTACCACCAGGCGCCCACCAGGCCAAGCGCGATCACGAGACCGCCAACGCCGAGGATGCCACGGGTCCGGGGCCGGTCCTTGAGAAAGGTTGCCACGCCACCGCCCGCAGGCTGTTCCGCCGGCGCGCCGGCTCGCGAAGGTTCGCTCATCGTCACATTCTCCCGTTCGAAATAGCGCGCCGCCGCTGGGCGGCCACGCCTGAGACAGCTTCCAGGGTACCAGACAGGGAGCTCTCTTCAATCCTCACGCGGCTGGCCCTGGAAGATGTCCAGAAACTGTTTCACGCGCTGCTCGGAGAGGCCGACGGCGCGGGCGAGCGAGATCTTCGCGAGGTTGTGGGCGTAGAGGGCGGAGAGGAAGTTCTCGGTCGAGGTCGCCACCACCTCCTGCGCCTGCACGACTTCGATGTTGTTCGACACCCCCGCGGTGAAACGGTCCTGCGCCTGCGTGAGCTGTTCGCCAGCCAGGTCGGCGGCGCTCCTGGCCACCTTCACGCGCTGGTCGGCCGCCTGCACGTCGAGCAGCGCCGACCGCACGTCGTACTCGATGCGGGCCCGCAGGTCCTCCACCTGGGCCTGCTGCTGCTTCAGTTGAGCGTCGGCCTGCAACACCCGTCCCCTCACCCGGCCGCCCTGGAAGATCGGCACGCGGACCGACGCGGCCACCGAGTAGGTGCCGTGCAGCGTGTCCCAGGCACTGGAGCTCTTGCCGTAGTCGGCCGTCAGGTTCACCGACGGCAGCCCTTCACCGATCGCGGCCTGCCGCACCGCCTGCGCGGCCCGCTCCAGCGCCACCGCGCTCTGCAGGTCTTCGCGTGAGGCGTACGCCTGCGCGAGGCTCTCCTCGAGCGTCATCGAGTCGAGCGCCGCATACGGCACGCGATCGGTCAGCGCCACCTGCTGGCCGAGCGGAATCCCCACGGCGCGTGCGAGCGCCAGCTTCTGCTTGGCGAATTCGTTCTCGTAGAAAATCACGCGCTGCTGCTGCGACTGCAGCTGGACCTGCGCGCGCAACACCTCGATCCCCGCCACGACGCCGGCCTGCTTCTGGTTCACCGCGCGGTCGTACAGCGCCTGCGCCGTCGTGAACTGCGCGCGGGCCGCGTCGATCCGGCTCGCGCCGGTCACCGCCTGCAAGTACAGATTTGCCGTGACGAAGACGACGAGGTCGCGCGCGTCACGCAACGAGTGGGAGGCGGCCGTCGCCGCCTGCCCTCCGGCCCGGGCCCGCTGGATCGCGGTGTAGTCGAAGATCGGGGCGTTCGCCGTGAGGTGGAGCGCCGAGACGTTGAAGGGCCCGAGGACCGGTGACTGCCCAGGGGCGACGGGGAACCCGAACTCCTCGAGGTTGATCTCCTCGCGTGTCTGGCTCAGCCGGAGACCGGCAGTCGGCAGCAGCCCGCTCAGCGCTTGCCAGCGTAATCCGGAAGCCGACCGGACCGACTGCTCGCCCAGCACAATCCCCAGGTTCTGCTTCAGCCCGCGAACGATCGCGTCCGACAGAGAGACGGGCAGCACATCGGCCGTCGCGTGGCCCGCCGGCACGCCACCCATCAGGACATTGGGGCCCGCCAACCCGCTGGACGCCAGAGGCAGCGGCAGGCCGCCTTCGCGAGGCAACTGCGGCTCGCCTCCAGGCCCCTGGGCTTCGACGGTGCCCGATGCGACCGCCATCACCGCGGCCGCCAGCACGGCAGTCGCCAGCACGCCAACTTGCTGCCTCGTTCTCATCGGTGTCCGATTCCTTTCCAGGCCAGGTCGAAGGCAAACTCGATGTCCTCGTCCAGCGACGCACGGCTCAATCCGCGGAGGCGCTGCGTCACGAGGCTGCGCGTGAGGTCCAAGAGAGCAAACGCCGCCGCGTCCGTCCGGATCGGTCGGATGGCTTTCCGCCGGACCGCATGCTGCAGCGCCTGGTCGAGCACCTTCACCTGTTCCAGGTACAGGTCGTCGAACTGCCGCGCGGCCCGGCCGTGCCGGCACAGGGCCCGACCGACCTCCGAGTAGTAGATCCGGAAAAAGTCGCGGTGCTCCTCGAAATAGCGGAGCTTGGTGGCGATGAATGCATGCACCTTCTGCTCGGCCGTCGAGGCGCTCTCGACCTGCAACCTGGTGGCGGCGGCCAACTCCAGGAGGCTGCGACCCAGGGCCGCCCAGTACATATCCTGCTTGGACGGGTAGTACAGGTACAGCGTCCCCTTCGCCACGCCAGCCACCCTGGCGATCTCGGCCATCGTCGCCTGCTCGAACCCCTGCTCGGCGAACACCCGGCACGCCGCCTGGAGGATTTCCGCGGTGCGAAACTCGGTGACGACGTCCTTTTTGGTGCGGGGCATCGGCGTGGGCAGCTCCTGTCGTGGCGCGACGCACAAGTCTTCATGGTCAGCACAATGACCAACGAGTCATTATATCGTACCAAGGGGCCAGGCGGTGACGGGCTTTTCTGAGAAGCTCCTGACATCTGTCTTGTCGGCGGTTTCAGGCGGAGCTTCCATGGGTCGCCCGAAGGCTTATACTGAAGGTACTTGCCCCGAAGAGAATGATGGAGGATGACGGACGCAGACTTGCCTGCGTCGCATGGCCGGATGCCAGACGAACACCGCAAGCGCAGCACTGAGATCATCGACCAGCCCGAGCAGGAGGTGAAGCTGCCTCCCCTCTTCCGGGTGCTGCTCCACAACGACGACTACACGACGATGGAGTTCGTCATGCAGGTACTCGAGTCGATCTTCCTGATGCACCCGGCAGCAGCGTACCGGGTGATGATGCAGGTGCACGGCCTGGGGCGTGGCGTGTGCGGCGTCTACCCGCACGAGATCGCCGAGACGAAGGTCGGGCTCGTGCACGTCATCGCCCGGGAACGCGGATTCCCGCTGATGGCAAGCCTCGAAGAGGTGTGAAGGTCCGGTCGAGAACGAGGAGTCCCATGTTCAGCGCCGCCGTCGAAATGCTGTTGCACATCGCCTACCGGGAATCGGTCTCCCGTCGGCATACCACGTTGACGCTCGAGCACCTGCTCTACGTCCTGACGCACGACCTCGAAGGCGAGAAGATCCTGTCCGCCTGCGGCATCGACCTGCCCCGCCTCCGCCGTGAGCTCGACACCTTCCTGTCGAGTTCCGTGGAGCAGTACCCGCGGGGGATGGAGAAGGAGCCGGAGCAGACGCGCGCGTTCCGCCGGGTCCTGCAGACGGCCGTGCTGCACGTCCAGAGCGCCGGGAAGCCGGAGGTCAACGCGGGCGACGTCGTGGCCGCCATCCTCCAGCAGACCAACTCGTACGCCTGCCAGTTGTTGGAGGCGCAAAGCGTCACCCGGCTCGACGTCCTGAACTTCATCTCGCACGGCATCTCGAAGGTGCCCATGCCGCCGCAACAAGGCGACGAATCGCGCCGACGCCCCTCGACGCCAGGGCCGGCGGAGGGCCAGCAGGCGGCCCGCGATCCCCTCAGCACTTACACCGTGAACCTGACCGAACGGGCCAGGGCCGGCGTCCTCGACCCGCTGATCGGCCGCACCGTGGAGCTGCAGCGCACGCTCGAGATCCTGTGCCGGCGACGCAAGAACAATCCGGTGTTCGTCGGCGACGCGGGCGTCGGCAAGACGGCCCTCGCCGAAGGACTCGCGATCCGGCTGCTCGAAGACGACGTGCCGACGATCCTCCAGGGCGCGGAGATCTACAGCCTCGACACCGCGGCGCTGCTGGCCGGCACGCGGTTCCGCGGCGACTTCGAGGAACGCTTCAAGGCGGTATTCGCCGCGCTCAAGAGCCGGCGTCTGCCCATCCTCTTCATCGACGAGATTCACGCGACGATCGGCGCCGGCGCCACGACGGGTGGCACGATGGACCTGGCGACCCTCATCAAGCCGGTGCTGACGGCCGGCGAGCTCCGGATCGTCGGATCGACCACGTTCGAGGAATTCAAGCACATCGAGAAAGACCGGGCCCTGGCGCGGCGGCTTCAGAAGGTCGTGGTCGAAGAGCCGTCGGTGGAGGAGACGATCAGAATCCTGCAGGGGCTGCGGGCGCGCTACGAGGAGCATCACCAGGTGGACTACTCCGACGCGGCCCTGGAGGTGGCCGCCCGCCTCGCCAAGCGATTCCTCCGCGACTACCGGCTGCCAGACAGCGCGATCGACATCCTCGACGAAGCGGGCGCCATGCTGCGCCTGCAGTCAACGACGGCGACCACAGGAACGCCCGCGGGGGGGCAGCGGCCGGCCGGGAGTCCGGCAGCGACCGTGGAGGCCGGCCCGGCGTCGCAGGCGGTCGAGTGGCGGCCCATGTCGCCCGCCGCGCCTGCGGCCGACAAGCCGGCCCCCGCCCCGCGAAGCGTGGTGACGCCGGCCGAGGTGGAACGGGTCGTCGGCCGCATGGCGCGCATTCCCGACAAGCAGGCGTCGGCGTCCGACAAGGAGCGCCTGCGCACGCTCGAAGAGTCGCTGCGCCGCGTGGTCTTCGGTCAGGACGAGGCCGTGCACATCGTGACCGGCGCGATCAAGCGGTCCCGCGCCGGGCTGTCGCAGCCAGACCGCCCGGCCGGGTGCTTCATGTTCACCGGACCAACGGGCGTCGGGAAGACCGAGCTGGCCAAACAGCTGGCCATTCACCTGGGCAATGAGTTCCTGCGCTACGACATGAGCGAGTACATGGAGAAGCACGCCGTGTCCCGCCTGATTGGCGCGCCGCCAGGATACGTCGGCTTTGAACAGGGCGGCCTGCTGGTGGACGCGGTCCGGACGCACCCCTACAGCGTGGTGCTGCTCGACGAGATCGAAAAGGCGCATCCGGACATATACAACGTCCTGCTGCAGGTGATGGATCACGCGACGCTCACGGACAACACGGGCCGCAAGGCGGACTTTCGGAACACCGTTCTGATTCTCACGTCGAACGCTGGATCGCGCGAGATGAGCGCAGCGACGATCGGGT